>NZ_JBEOXS010000093.1:0-5093 GCF_040296705.1 Streptomyces sp. NPDC002055 | reverse complement strand
CGGAGGGACGCTCGTCACGGCGCTCACGGCGCTCGAAGTTGCCCCGCTCGTCCCGACGGTCGTCACGGCGGTCGTCACGGCGCTCGGCAGAGCGGGCCGGCTCGGCCGGGCGCTCGGCCTGGGCCGGCACGAACGCGGTCTCCATGGCCTCCTGCGCCTGCTCCTCCGCGGCGGCCTCGGCAGCGGCGGCGACCGCGGCCTGCGGGTCCTCGCCGCGCTCCCGCGCCGCCCGCGCCAGCAGCCGGTCGGCCTCCTCGCGCAGCTCAGCGGCGCGACGCTGGACCTTCTCCAGCTCGCGGGTCAGCTCCTGCACGTCGCGCTCGGCCTGCTTGGCGGAGTTCGAGGCCGACTCGGCCTGCACCTCGGTGAGCGAGCGAGCCCCGGTGATCCGGGCCACGTCCTCGTCGAAGGCGCCCGAACCGCCGACGATGTGGCGCGAGGCGTCGACGCCCGCGTCCTCCATCAGCCGGAAGATCTGCTTGCGCTGGTGCGGCAGGGCCAGGGAGACCACGGTGCCGGACTGGCCGGCCCGGGCCGTACGGCCGGAGCGGTGCAGGTAGTCCTTGTGGTCGCCGGCCGGGTCGACGTTCAGCACCAGGTCGATGCCGTCGACGTGGATACCGCGCGCGGCGACGTCGGTGGCGACGAGGACGTTGACGTACCCGTCCTTGAAGTCGGCCAGCGTCCGGGTCCGCGCGCCCTGGGTCATGCCGCCGTGCAGGGCGTCGGCCCGCACACCGGAGTCGATGAGCTGCTCCGCGACGCGGTCGGCGCCCATCTGGGTGCGGACGAAGATGATGGTCCGGCCCTTGCGGGCGGCGATGGCGGCGGTGACCGGGGCCTTGTCCTTCGGCTTCACGACCATGACGTGGTGGGTCATCGTCGACACGGCACCGGCCGACGGGTCGACCTCGTGGGTGATCGGGTCGGACAGGTAGCGCTTGACCAGGGTGTCGATCTCGTTCTCCAGCGTCGCGGAGAACAGCATCCGCTGGCCGCCGGTCGGCACCAGGTCGAGCAGCTCGGTGACCTCGGGCAGGAAGCCCAGGTCGGCCATCTGGTCGGCCTCGTCGAGGACGGCGATCTGGACCTTGTCGAGCGAGGCGGCGCCCCGGTTGATCAGGTCGCGCAGCCGGCCCGGGGTGGCGACGAGGATGTCGACCCCGCGCTCCAGGGCGTAGATCTGATTGCCCATCGAGGTGCCGCCGCAGACGACCTTGATCTTGAGCCCGAGCACATCGCCGTACGGCTGGAGCGCGTCGGCGACCTGCATCGCGAGCTCACGGGTCGGGGTGAGGATGACGCCGCGGGGGCGCTTCTTCTCGGTGGTGCCGCCGGCGAGCTGCGTCAGCAGCGGGAGGCCGAAGGAGAGGGTCTTGCCGGAGCCGGTGCGGCCGCGGCCGAGGATGTCCTCACCGGCCAGGGCGTCCGGGATGGTCGCGGCCTGGATCGGGAAGGGCGTGGTGACGCCGTTCTGGGCCAGCTTGCGGACGACCGGCTCGGGCAGACCGAGGTCCCCGAAGGTGACCGTGGGAGCCTCGGCGGCCTGCTCGGCCGCCTCCTGCTCCGGTGCCTCGACGATCTCGTCGGGTGCGGTCTCGTCCGCGGGCATGACGGCGTGGTCAGTAGCAGAAATGGACATGCGAAATGCAAAACCTTCCGAAGTCTCGGCACGTGCCCAGACTCCGTGAATCGCATACGACCGCCTCGATGCGGTCAGCCACGGCCAGGAACAGGAACGCGCCACGGGGCGCTCTTGGGCCTCTCGGCGAGAGGTCATCGTGGCGCCAGGCAAATGGGATCAAACGATCTGCCACCATACGCACCGGGTGACCCCAGAAGCAAATCGCCTGTCAGCGGGCGGGAATCGCGCTCGTTCCGGCGCCCCGTGGGGCTGCCGGAGGCCCCGGACACACCCGTCGGAGGACCGGACGGAGTCGTCCCGGGCACCGGGATCCGGAATGCGGCGGCACCAGACGGGGCGCCGGGCACGGGAAGGCTCGCGGGCGGGCCTGCGGGAGGGCTTACGGGAGGGCTTACGGGAGGGCTCACGGGAGGACCTGCGGCGGACCGGGCTGGGCGACGGACGGGCCGGGGTCGGCGACGGACGGACCGGGGTCGGCGGAGCACCGGGACCGGGACCGGGGCCAGGACCGGGGCCGGGACCAGGACCGGGGCCGGGACCGGGACCAGGACCGGGGCCGGGACCAGGACCGGGGCCGGGACCGGGACCAGGACCGGGGCCGGGACCAGGACCGGGGCCGGGATCACGGCCACCGGCACCCGTCACCGCGGGCCGGCCACGCAGCACGCCGCAGATCAGTGCCTCCGGGCCGGTCAGTACCTCTGGGGCACGTCAGTAGCTCTGCGCCGACGGCCCGGTCTGCGGCGCCGGCCCCGTCGGCGCCCACTGGGCCGCCGTGTCCGGGACGCCCGGCGGGAGCGGGCTGCCGGAGCCGCTGGGCTGCGCGGTCGTCGGCTCGGGGGCCGGGGTGGAGGGCTGGGGCTCCGGTGTGGGGGAGCCCTGCGACGGCGTCGGCGTGGGGGACGCCGGTGCCGTGGAGCCGGCCGGTGGCCGGGACGGCGTCGGCGGCCGGGTGGCCGGGCCCGGCCGCTCCGTCCGCCCGGGCCCGTCGGACCGGCCGGGCCGCACCGGCTCGCGCTGCGCCCCCGCGTCCCGCCGGGCCCCCGGCCCGGTCCGGTGCTCGCCGCCCGGTGCCCGGCGCTTGCCGTCAGTCGCACCGTGCTCCGCGTGTCCGGCCACCCGACCGCCGCCGAAGCTGCCGGTCGTCGCGGCCACTTCGCCGTCGGGCTCGGTCGCCCTGCCCCGCTCGGCCGCCTTCCGGGTCGGCGCCGGCTCCTCGGGGTCGCTCACGTTCATGCAGCCGGTGGCCCCGCCGGCCGCCGCCGCGACGGCCAGCGCAGCGGCCGCCGCCCGGACGAGGGGCGGCGGGACGGCGGGCAGCGGGCGGTCCGGGAGACGGGCGGTGAACAGGCGCATGCGCGGGCACCTCCGGGGCGCGGCGTGGCAGGGACGCTCTGTTCAACTCCCCTTCCCCGGCCCAGGACACGCGCCCCCGGCTCAGGGACACGCGGCCGTGCCCGGCCCACGCGACACAGCCCGCCGAGCGGCACGGCCCCTCGCACACGCCCCGCCCCGAGGCACCGCCCCGAGGCACCGGCCCGAGGCCCCGACCCAAGGCCGGCCCAAGGTGCCGTCCCGATGTGCCTCCCCTGAGCCGTCCCGAGGCACCGGCCCAAGGTGCAGTCCCGATGTGCCTCCCCTGAACCCGTCCCGACGTGCCTCCCACGTGCCGTTCCGAGACGTCGGGCGATGCGACGCGGCCGGAGCCGGGCCCCGCAACCGACTGCCCGTCGCGGCCCCGGCCCCCCGGAGCACCTGAGCACCCCTCCGCCCGGCAGGCCCGGAACATCACTCAGCCCAGCAGCCCAGCAGCCCGGCATGCCGCTCGACTCAGCTGCCGCTCGACTCAGCAGCCGCTCAGCCCAGCAGCCCCTCCGCGAGCGCCCGCCCCAGAGCGGCGGCGCCCAGCCCCACCACCACCGACCCGACGACGTTCGCCACGGCCGCGAGCGCGTGCCCCCGCTCGCCGAGCCGCAGCGACTCGTAGGAGAACGTCGAGTACGTCGTCAGCGCGCCGCACAACCCCGTCCCCAGCAGCAGCTGCACCCGTGACGAGGCAGCACCGGCGGCCACCGCGCCCGTCACCGCACCCAGCACCAGCGAACCGGCCATGTTGACGACGTACGTACCCCACGGGAACACCGAGTCGTGCCGGGCCTGCACCGCCCGGTCCACGAGGTAGCGCAGCGGCGCGCCGACGGCCGCGCCCACGGCCACGAGCAGCCAGTTCACCGGCTCCCGCCCCCGTTCCCGGCGGGGAGGCCCGGGGCCGTGCGCCGCCGGACGGCCGCCCGTGTCAGGGCCGCGGCCGCCGCTACGCCGCCGAGCGCCGCGCCCAGCGTTCCGGCCGCGTACCCGGCCGCCGTCCCGGCCCGCCCGCGGTCGAGCAGCTCCACGAGGTCCACGGCATAGGTCGAGAACGTGGTGAAGCCGCCCAGCACCCCGGTGCCGAGGAAGGGCCTGACCAGCGGATGTGCCTCCCGGGTCTCCACCACGAGCACCATCAGCACACCGATCAGCGCACAGCCGACGGCGTTGACCCCGAGCGTCGTCCAGGGGAACGTTCCTGCCGCCGTCGGCCGGACCAGGGACGCCCCGTACCGGGCACAGGCCCCGATGACGCCGCCCGCGGCGACCACCGGGACCACCGTCCACAGGCGGTGCCCGACGGCTTCGGCTCGGTCCGCGGGGATGTGCAGATCGACGTCGGGGTCCACCGGCTCCCGGAGCGGCCCGGAGACGGCGGTCGCGCCCGGCGGCCGACGCCGTGGCCCGCCCCGGTGCGCCGCCTCCGGCACTGCGCCGGACGCTTCCGGTGGCGCGCCGGTGCCGGTCCGGTCACCGCCATCGGACGGTTCGCCGGTGCCGTACCGGTCACCGTGGCCGTCGCCGTCCGCGTCACCGTTGCCGTCACCGTTACCGTCCGCGCCTCCGTCGGACGGTTCGCCCCTCCCCGGGCGCTCCCCGGCCTCCTCCGCGCTCACCCGTAGCCAAGGGCATGCAGCCGCTCGTCGTCGATGCCGAAGTGGTGGGCGATCTCGTGCACCACCGTCACCTCGGTCTCCGAGACGACCTCCTCACGGCTGGTGCACATCCGCAGGGTGGGCCCCCGGTAGATCGTGATCCGGTCCGGCAGCACGCCCGCGTACCACTCGCCGCGGTCGGTGAGCGGCGTCCCCTCGTACAGCCCGAGCAGCTCCGGGTCGTCCGCCGGCGGTTCGTCCTCCACGAACACCGCGACGTTGTCCATCAGCCGCGTCAGCTCCGGCGGGATCCGGTCCAGCGCCTCGGCGACCAGTTCCTCGAACTCCTCGCGCGTCATCTCCAGCACGCTGCTCATTCTCCGCCACGAAGCCCCGGACCGTCCACGGAGATATCGTCGAAAGGTGAACCAGCAGACTCATCACGCTGCGCAGCAGGGTGCCGAGAAGCAGACCATGGTGTGCTC
>NZ_JBEOXS010000092.1:0-20476 GCF_040296705.1 Streptomyces sp. NPDC002055 | reverse complement strand
GAGCCACCCTCGTCCAGGGCTACAGCGCGTTCATCTACGAAGGCCCCTTCTGGTGCCGGGAGATCCACCGCGGCCTCGCCGCCCGCCTCGCCGCCAGCCCCTATGCCACGCTCGCCGACGCCGTCGGCGCCGAGACCCGTGAGGCGACCGCCTGATGACCACCCGTCCCCCCGAGCCCTTCGGCGCCCGGCTGCGCCGCGCCATGGACACCCGCGGGCCGCTCTGCGTCGGCATCGACCCGCACGCCTCGCTGCTCACCGACTGGGGCCTCGGCGACGACATCGCCGGCCTGGAGCGCTTCACCCACACGGTCGTCGAGGCCCTCGCCGACCGGGTCGCGGTCCTCAAGCCCCAGTCCGCGTTCTTCGAGCGGTTCGGCTCCCGCGGCATCGCCGTCCTGGAGCGGGCCGTCGCGGACGCCCGGGCCGCGGGCGCGCTGGTCCTCATGGACGCCAAGCGCGGCGACATCGGCTCGACCATGGCCGCGTACGCCGCCACCTACCTCGACCCGGCGAGCCCGCTCTTCTCGGACGCGGTGACCGTCAGCCCGTACCTGGGCTTCGGCTCGCTGCGCCCGGCCCTGGACGCGGCCCGGGCGAGCGGCACCGGCGTGTTCGTCCTCGCGCTGACCTCCAACCCGGAGGGCGCGGAGGTGCAGCGGGCAACCGCGAGCACCGGCGGTTCACTCGCACAGGTGATGCTGGACCACATCGGCCGGGAGAACGCCGGTGCCGAGCCGCTCGGCTCGGTGGGCGCCGTCGTGGGCGCCACCCTCGGCGACGCCGGTGCCGACCTGGCGGTGAACGGTCCGCTGCTGGCCCCCGGCATCGGCGCCCAGGGGGCGACCCCCGCCGATCTGCCCGGAGTCTTCGGCGCGGCGGTGCGCAACGTGGTGCCCAGCGTCTCCCGCGGAGTGCTCCGCCAGGGGCCCGGCGCGGCGGGTCTGCGGGAGGCCGCGGAACGCTTTTCGGACGAGGTCAGAGCGGCTGTCGGGGCCGGATAGCGGCGACGGTCCACCGACTCTGTTCAACAATTCGGCCGAAACGGGTGGTGATTTGCCCGAATTGTCTAAGTCAAGCGAGGCTGACCAGGACTTTTCGTAAGTTCTCGCTGACTGGAGCGGTCCGGACCGCTAGTCTCCGTCGGGGGCGAACGTGCAAGCGCGTTGCTCGTTGCTCCGCAGGTGTGGGGCGACTAGGTTCCTCACCGGTCCGTATCCGACAGTTCGACATCCGAGGTGACGTAGGCGTGGCTCTTCCGCCCCTTACCCCTGAACAGCGCGCAGCCGCGCTCGAAAAGGCCGCCGCGGCTCGCCGGGAGCGGGCCGAGGTCAAGAATCGACTCAAGCACTCCGGCGCCTCCCTGCACGAGGTCATCAAGCAGGGCCAGGAGAACGATGTCATCGGCAAGATGAAGGTCTCCGCGCTCCTCGAGTCCCTGCCCGGCGTGGGCAAGGTCCGCGCCAAGCAGATCATGGAGCGGCTCGGCATCTCCGAGAGCCGCCGGGTGCGCGGTCTCGGGTCCAACCAGATCGCCTCCCTGGAGCGCGAGTTCGGCGGCGGTGCCGCCTGACGTTCTCAGGCACCCCTGAGAACCTGGATAATCGCAGCATGAGTACTGACGTCTCCCGGGGGGCGACCCCCGCATCCCCGGTCAGACACCCGCGGCTGACCGTGCTCTCCGGCCCCTCCGGGGTCGGCAAGAGCACGGTCGTCGCGCACATGCGCAAGGCCCACCCCGAGGTCTGGCTCTCGGTCTCGGCCACCACCCGCAAGCCGCGCCCCGGCGAGCAGGACGGTGTCCAGTACTTCTTCGTCGACGACGGAGAGTTCGACAAGCTGATCGCCAACGGCGAACTGCTGGAGTGGGCCGAGTTCGCAGGCAACCGCTACGGGACCCCCCGCAGGGCCGTGCTCGACCGCCTGGAGGCGGGTGAGCCGGTGCTGCTGGAGATCGACCTCCAGGGCGCCCGGCTGGTCCGCGAATCCATGCCCGAGGCCCAGTTGGTCTTCCTGGCGCCGCCGAGCTGGGACGAGCTGGTCCGCCGGCTCACCGGCCGGGGCACCGAGGCCCCCGAGGTCATCGAGCGCCGGCTGGAGGCCGCCAAGGTCGAGCTCGCCGCGGAGTCGGAGTTCGATACGACCCTGGTGAACACCTCGGTCGAGGACGTCTCCCGTGAGCTGCTAGCCTTGATGCAAGTTGTTTGATCTTTTCCACCCTTTCGGAAGGTAGAGCGTGTCCTCTTCCATCACCGCGCCCGAGGGCATCATCAACCCGCCGATCGATGAGCTGCTCGAGGCAACCGACTCGAAGTACAGCCTCGTGATCTACGCGGCCAAGCGCGCGCGCCAGATCAACGCCTACTACTCGCAGCTCGGCGAGGGCCTGCTCGAGTACGTCGGCCCGCTCGTGGACACCCACGTGCACGAGAAGCCGCTCTCGATCGCGCTGCGCGAGATCAATGCGGGTCTGCTGACCTCCGAGGCCATCGAGGGCCCGGCGCAGTAAGCACCGAGAACTTCAGAACACAGGCCCGGCAGGGAGCGGAATCCAGCGTCAGCTGGGGGAGCGCACTGCCGGGCCTGTGGTGTGTCACCGGGACGTCGCCGACGCGGAGCGTGCGGACGGCGCCAGGCAGCGGGAGAGGCGAGGATGGACAAGCCGAAGGTCGTGCTGGGGGTCAGTGGCGGAATCGCCGCCTACAAGGCGTGCGAGCTGCTGCGCCGACTGACCGAATCCGGCCATGACGTACGGGTCGTGCCGACCGGCTCGGCGCTGAACTTCGTGGGTGAGGCCACCTGGTCCGCGCTCTCCGGCAACCCCGTCTCCAGCGAGGTGTGGGAGACCGTCCACGAGGTGCCGCACGTCCGGATCGGCCAGGCCGCCGACCTCGTCGTCGTCGCGCCCGCCACCGCCGACCTGCTCGCCAAGTCCGCCCACGGCCTCGCCGACGACCTGCTCACCAACACCCTCCTCACGGCCCGATGTCCGGTCGTCTTCGCCCCGGCGATGCACACCGAGATGTGGGAGCACCCGGCCACCCGGGAGAACGTCGCGACGCTGCGCCGCCGCGGCGCCGTCGTCATCGAGCCCGCCGTCGGCCGGCTGACCGGGGTGGACACCGGCAAGGGCCGGCTGCCCGACCCCGGTGAGATCTTCGAGACCTGCCGCCGGGTGCTGGCCCGCGGCGCGGCCGAGGTGACCGCCGACCTGGCCGGACGGCATGTGGTCGTCAGCGCCGGCGGCACCCGCGAGCCGCTCGACCCGGTGCGTTTCCTCGGCAACCGCTCCTCCGGCAAGCAGGGCTACGCGCTGGCCCGCACCGCCGTCGCCCGTGGCGCACGGGTCACCCTGATCGCCGCCAACACCGGCCTGCCGGACCCGGCGGGCGCCGAGGTGATCCAGGTGGGCACGGCCGTGCAGCTCCGGGAGGCGGTGCTGAAGGCGGCCGCCGACGCCGACGCCGTGGTGATGGCCGCCGCGGTGGCCGATTTCCGCCCGTCGCAGTACGCCACCGGCAAGATCAAGAAGAAGGACGGGCAGGAGCCCGAGCCGATCGGGCTGGTCCGCAATCCCGATGTGCTGGCCGAGATCTCCGCGGACCGGGCACGGTCCGGTCAGGTGATCGTGGGCTTCGCCGCCGAGACCGACGACGTCCTCGCCAACGGGCGCGCCAAGCTGGCCCGAAAGGGCTGTGACCTGCTGGTCGTCAATGAGGTCGGGGAGGGCCGGACCTTCGGCTCGGAGGAGAACGAGGCCGTGGTCCTGGCCGCCGACGGAACCGAGACCCCGGTGCCGCAGGGGCCCAAGGAGGCGCTGGCCGACACCGTGTGGGACCTGGTGAGCCGACGCTTTCGCTGATATGTTCCCTTTCGCCCCGCCGGGAGCCGGATCCTGGCCGACACGCCCGGCATCTGCACCCCGCTGGACGTGGTGCGCATCTCCCGCCGGAGCTGTGTCGCAGGTCACCGGTCGCCCACGGAGCGAGATGCCATGTCCGCCCGGCGGAAGCGCCGGATAGACTGGTCCGCGGATCCGCGTCGGGCGCAGCTCCCGGACGGGTCCGGTCATGATGAGACAGCAGCCGCTGCAACCCCAGGGAGCGATGTGTCCCGCCGCCTGTTCACCTCGGAGTCCGTGACCGAGGGCCACCCCGACAAGATCGCTGACCAGATCAGCGACACGATCCTCGACGCCCTCCTCAAGGAGGACCCGACGTCCCGGGTCGCCGTCGAGACGCTGATCACCACCGGTCTGGTGCACGTCGCCGGTGAGGTGACCACGAAGGCCTACGCGCCGATCGCCTCACTCGTGCGAAGCAAGATCCTCGAGATCGGCTACGACTCCTCCAAGAAGGGCTTCGACGGAGCCTCCTGCGGAGTGTCGGTGTCCATCGGTGCCCAGTCCCCGGACATCGCGCAGGGTGTCGACACCGCGTACGAGAAGCGCGTCGAGGGTGACGAGGACGAGCTCGACAAGCAGGGCGCCGGCGACCAGGGCCTGATGTTCGGCTACGCCTGCGACGAGACGCCCGAGCTGATGCCGCTGCCGATCAACCTGGCGCACCGGCTGTCCCGCCGGCTCTCCGAGGTCCGCAAGAACGGGACCATCCCGTACCTGCGCCCGGACGGCAAGACCCAGGTCACCATCGAGTACAACGGCGACAAGGCCGTGCGGCTGGACACCGTCGTGGTCTCCTCCCAGCACGCCTCCGACATCGACCTGGACTCGCTGCTCGCACCCGACATCCGCGAGTTCGTCGTGGAGCACGTCCTCAACCAGCTCCTCGAGGACGGCATCAAGCTCGACACCGACAACTACCGGCTGCTGGTCAACCCGACCGGGCGGTTCGAGATCGGCGGCCCGATGGGCGACGCCGGCCTGACCGGGCGGAAGATCATCATCGACACCTACGGCGGCATGTCCCGTCACGGTGGCGGTGCCTTCTCCGGCAAGGACCCGTCCAAGGTGGACCGCTCGGCCGCGTACGCGATGCGCTGGGTCGCCAAGAACGTCGTCGCCGCCGGGCTGGCCTCGCGCTGCGAGGTGCAGGTCGCCTACGCGATCGGCAAGGCCGAGCCGGTGGGCCTCTTCGTGGAGACCTTCGGCACCGCCCAGGTCGAGGTGGAGAAGATCGAGCAGGCCATCAGCGAGGTCTTCGACCTCCGCCCGGCCGCGATCATCCGCGACCTGGACCTGCTGCGGCCGATCTACGCCCAGACCGCCGCGTACGGCCACTTCGGCCGTGAGCTGGCGGACTTCACCTGGGAGCGCACCGACCGTGTCGACGCGCTGCGCGCCGCCGCCGGTCTGTAACCCGGTTCCGCTTCGCCGTGGCCCCGGACCCGCGTGGTCCGGGGCCACGGCTGTGTCGTACGGGCCCGGGCCCCGCCGTGCCCGGGGGTGAGCCGGTGCATCCACAGCGTGGCTCCCGTGTCCGAGGGGTCTGGTAGGACTGGGGCTGTGAGCAGCGACAACGGGCAGCCGGAGCAGGAGCGGGCCGACAGCCCCCCGGCGGAGGGCGTACAGGGGGGCGAGCAGCTCGCGCTCATCCGCGAGACCGTCCGCCGGACCCCGGTGCCCCGGGCCAAGCCGCGCACCTGGCGCGGCGCCGCGCTCGCCGAGGAGTACCCGGTCGCCCGGGTCCTGGTCGACAAGGGGCTGATCCATCTCGACCAGTTCTTCGACTACGCGGTCCCGGCGAAGATGGACGCCGAGGCACGGCCCGGCGCCCGGGTCCGGGTCCGCTTCGGGGCCCGGGTCGTGAAGGGCCGCCGGGAGGGCGGCGAGCTGCACGACGGCTTCATCGTGGAGCGGCTGGCGGAGAGCGACTACCGCGGGCCGCTCGCGCCGATCGCCCAGGTGCTCTCACCCGAGCCGGTGCTCGGCCCCGGTCTGCTGGCGCTCTGCCGGGCCGTGGCCGACCGGTACGCGGGTGCCCTCGCCGATGTCGTCCAACTGGCCGTGCCGCCGCGCCGGGTGCGCCCCGAGGCCGAACCCGCCACCGAGCCGCTGCCGCCGCCCTGTGTGCCCGACCCGGGGAGCTGGACGCGGTATCCCAGCGGCCCCGGCTACCTCCAGGCCCTGGCGCGCGGCGACGCCCCGCGCGCCGTCTGGACGGCCCTGCCCGGACCGCACTGGCCGGACGAGCTGGCCCGGGCCGCGGCGGCCGCGCTGGCCTCGGGCCGGGGGGCCCTGGTCGTCGTCCCGGACGGCCGCGCCGCCGCCCGGGTGGACGCGGCTCTCACTGCCCTGACCGGCTCCGGCCGGCATGTCCTGCTGACCGCGGACAGCGGGCCCGAGGAGCGCTACCGCCGCTGGCTCGCGGTGAGCCGGGGACAGGTGCGCGGGGTCGTCGGCACCCGTGCCGCGATGTTCGCGCCCGTCCGGGACCTCGGCCTGGTGGCGATCTGGGACGACGGGGACTCCAGCCACAGCGAGCAGCACGCGCCGCAGCCGCACGCGCGGGAGGTCCTGCTGCTGCGCGCGGCACACGAGAAGGCGGCCTTCCTGCTCGGCGGGCAGAGCTGCACCGTGGAGGCGGCACAGCTCGTCGAGACCGGCTGGGCGCTGCCGTTGACCGCGGACCGGGAGAAGGTCCGGGCGGCGGCGCCGCTGATCCGTACGGTCGGCGACGCCGAGCAGGCGCGCGACGAGGCCGCGCGCGCCGCCCGGCTGCCCACCCTCGCCTGGCAGGCGGTCCGCGAGGGGCTGCGGACCGGGCCGGTGCTGGTCCAGGTGCCGCGGCGGGGCTACGCGCCCCGGCTGGCCTGTGAGCGCTGCCGGGCCCCCGCCCGCTGCGGGCAGTGCGCGGGGCCGCTGGAGGCGCACGACCGGGACGCCCTGCAGTGCGGCTGGTGCGGGCGGGCGGCGGAGCGGTGGCACTGCGCCGAGTGCGGGGGAGCGCGGCTGCGGGCGCAGATCGTGGGCGCCCGGCGCACCGCCGAGGAGCTGGGGCGGGCGTTTCCGGCCGTTCCGGTGCGGACCTCCGGCCGCGACCATGTGCTGGACACGGTGCCCGACCGGCCCGCGCTGGTCATCAGCACGCCAGGGGCCGAACCCGTGGCCGAGGCCGGCTACGCCGCCGCGCTGCTGCTGGACGGCTGGGCGATGCTCGGACGTCCCGACCTCCGCGCCGGCGAGGAGGCCCTGCGCCGCTGGCTCGGTGCCGCGGCCCTGGTCCGGGGGCAGGAGGCGGGTGGCACCGTGGTCGTCGTCGCCGAACCGACGCTGCGGCCCGTCCAGGCGCTGGTCCGCTGGGACCCGGCGGGGCACGCGGTGCGGGAGCTGGCCGAGCGGGCCGAGCTGGGCTTCCCGCCGGTCTCCCGGATGGCGGCGGTGTCCGGCCGCCCCGAGGACGTTCAGGGCCTGCTGCACATCGCGGAACTCCCGGAGGGGACCGAGGTGTTGGGGCCGGTCCCGCTGCCCGTCGGGGAGCCGGGCCGTCCCCGCCGGCCGGGCGATCCGCCACCGGGGGAGCAGTGGGAGCGGGTGCTGCTCCGCGTCTGCCCGGGCAGTGGTGCGGCGTTGGCGTCGGCCGTGAAGACCGCTCAGGCGGCTCGCGCGGTGCGGCGGGAGGGCGACCCGGTGCGGATCCGCATCGACCCGCCGGACCTGGGCTGACCGGCCACGGGCAGGGGCCGGGTGCGGGCTCCGCATCATGTGGCGGCGCCCCTCGTGATCCGCGAGGAGCGCCGCCACACGACGCGGCAGCCGGGACGGCCGGGTGTCGGCGCTGCCGGGGGAGGCCTCGCGCCGCCAGGGGAGGACGCCGCAGGTCAGCCGTGCCGCGGGCCGGGGAAGGCGGTCGGCCGGGTCTCCTCCCGGACGGCCGAGGGCGACGGCTGACCGGGGACCGAGCGGGCCGCCGGTACGGAGGGGTGCGACTCCCCGTGGTGCAGGCCGGAGGCCGGGGTGACAGCCACCGGCGATGCCTCCGAGGTCCGCACTCCCTCCGGGGGGCGCGCCGCATCGCTGCCGGTGCCGCTCTGCGCCGCCGTCCGGCGCGATCCGTAACGGCGGTGCACCGCCTGCTTCGTCACGCCGAGCGCCGAGCCCACCGCGTCCCACGAGAATCCGAGCGACCGGTCGAAGTCCACCGCGGCCGTCACCAGCGTCTCGACGCTGTCCCGCAGCTCCTGGGCGAGTCGCACGGTGGGGGCGGGGGCCCTGCCGTACACCACGAAGCCGGCGGACGGTCCCGAGCGCCGCGGCCGGTAGACATTGCCCAACTGGGCCGTCAGGGTGCGCAGGGCGTCCACCTGCCGGCGGACCCGCTCGATGTCCCGCACCAGCAGGTGCAGGCTGGCCCGGGCTTGAGCGTCGTGCGTTGCGTGGTCGGCCATGAACAAGCCTCTCGAACCGGCGTTGAAAGTGACGGGCCGTAGAAGCGGCCCCATTTCGGTCAAGCTCTCTTGACCAACGCCGGACCTGCCCCCGGGGTCACGCTTGCCGGGGCGCACGCCAGGCGGCTGAGGGGGCGCACGATGGTGCGTACGCCCCCTCCCGGTCGGGCCCATAGACTGGTGCGCTCCGCACCGGCACCGTTCGATCCCGTCGATTCCGCGCCCGTTCCTGCCTGAGAGGCTGCAGCACCGATGAAGCTCGTGTTCGCCGGCACCCCCGAGGTCGCCGTACCCGCCTTGGACGCCCTGATCGCGTCGGACCGGCACGAGGTCGCGGCCGTCGTCACCCGGCCGGACGCACCCGCCGGGCGCGGGCGGCGGCTGGTCGCCAGCCCGGTCGCCCAGCGGGCCGAGGAGGCGGGCATCGAGGTGCTCAAGCCGGCGAAGCCGCGCGACCCCGCCTTTCTCGCCCGGCTCCGGGAGATCGCCCCCGACTGCTGCCCGGTCGTCGCCTACGGCGCCCTGCTGCCGCTGGCCGCGCTCGAGATCCCCGCGCACGGCTGGGTCAATCTGCACTTCTCCCTGCTGCCCGCCTGGCGCGGCGCCGCGCCCGTCCAGCACGCGCTGCTGGCGGGGGACGAGATGACCGGCGCCACCACCTTCCTCATCGAGGAGGGCCTGGACTCGGGGCCGGTGTACGGCGTGCTCACCGAACACGTCCGGTCCACCGACACCAGCGGTGACCTGCTGACCCGGCTCGCCTTCGCGGGCTCGGGGCTGCTCGCCGCCACGATGGACGGCATCGAGGACGGCACCCTGAAGGCCGTTCCCCAGCCCGCCGACGGCGTGACCTACGCACCGAAGATCAACGTCGAGGACGCGGAGCTCGACTGGTCGGCGCCCGCCCTCCGGGTCGACCGGGTCGTCCGGGGCTGCGCGCCGGCCCCCGGGGCGTGGACCCGGTTCCGCGGCGAGCGGCTGAAGGTCATGTCGGTGGCGCCGCTGCCCGACCGCACCGAGCTGGCGCCCGGTGAGCTCGCGGGCAGCAAGAACGCGGTGTACGCGGGTACCGGCTCGCACGCCGTCGAACTGCAGTGGGTCCAGCCGCAGGGCAAGAAGCCGATGCGGGCGGCCGATTGGGCGCGCGGCGTGCGGATCGCCGCGGACGAGCGGCTGGGCGCCTGAGACCCGCCGTCCGGGGGTGGGGCGTCGGCGGTCCTGCGGGAGCCGGGGCCTTCCGCCCGCGGCGGGCCGGACCGGTGAGCGCGGCGGCAGGAGCCGACCGGAGCCCGCCCCCGGCCCGCCCTCGCCGGGGGCCGGGCCGGGCACCCGGGGCGGCGACGTAGGCTGGTCTCCTCGGCCCGATATCTCCCCCGGAGCACTTTGCCTGTGAACGCCCCGTCACGTCGCCGTCCCGGCAAGCCCTACCGCCGTCCCCAGAAGGACCCTGTGCGCATCCTCGCGTTCGAGGCACTGCGTGCCGTGGACGAGCGGGACGCGTACGCCAACCTGGTGCTCCCGCCGCTGCTGCGGAAGGCCCGGGAGGAGGGCGGCTTCGACGGCCGGGACGCCGCGCTGGCGACCGAGCTCGTCTACGGGACGCTGCGCCGGCAGGGCACCTACGACGCGATCATCGCGGCCTGCGTGGACCGGCCGCTGCGCGAGGTGGACCCGCCGGTGCTGGACGTGCTCAGCCTCGGGGCGCACCAGCTGCTGGGCACCAGGATCCCCACGCACGCGGCGGTGTCGTCGAGCGTGGAACTGGCCCGGGTCGTGCTCGGCGACGGGCGGGCGAAGTTCGTGAACGCCGTGCTCCGCCGGATCACCGCCGATGACCTCGACGGCTGGCTGGCCCGGGTCGCCCCGCCGTACGACGAGGACCCCGAGGAGCACCTCGGCATCGTCCACTCCCACCCCCGCTGGATCGTCTCCGCGCTCTGGGACGCGCTCGGCGGTGGCCGGGCCGGGATCGAGGACCTGCTGGAGGCCGACAACGAGCGGCCCGAGGTGACGCTGGTGGCCCGGCCCGGCCGGTCCACGACCGAGGAGCTCATAGCCGCCGTCGGCGAGGACTCCGCGCTGCCCGGGCGCTGGTCCCCGTACGCCGTGCGGCTGGCCGAGGGCGGGGAGCCGGGCGCCCTCGACGCGGTCCGCGACGGACGGGCCGGAGTGCAGGACGAGGGCAGCCAGCTCGTCGCCGCGGCGCTGGCGCAGGCCCCCCTGGACGGGCCCGACGCCCGCTGGCTCGACGGCTGCGCGGGCCCCGGCGGCAAGGCGGCGCTGCTCGGCGCCCTGGCCGCACAGCGGGGCGCCACGCTGCTCGCCGCCGAGAAGCAGCCGCACCGGGCCCGGCTGGTGGAGCGGGCACTGGCGGGCAACCCGGGGCCGTATCAGGTGATCGCCGCGGACGGCACCCGGCCGCCGTGGCGGGCGGGCACCTTCGACCGGGTGCTGGTGGACGTGCCGTGCACCGGGCTGGGCGCGCTGCGCCGCAGGCCGGAGGCCCGCTGGCGCCGCCGTCCCGAGGACCTCGAAGGCTTCGCGCCGCTCCAGCGCGGGCTGCTGCGCGAGGCGCTGGCCGCCACCCGCGTCGGCGGCGTGGTCGGGTACGCCACCTGCTCCCCGCACCTGGCGGAGACCCGCGTCGTGGTCGACGACGTCCTCAAGGGCCGCGGGGGCACCGCGGTGTCCGCGGAGTGGATCGACGCCCGGCCGCTGATGCCCGGGGTGCCCGCCCTGGGCGACGGCCCGGACGTCCAGCTCTGGCCGCATCTGCACGGCACGGACGCGATGTATCTGGCGCTGCTCCGCCGTACGGCCTGATCCGGCGTCATTCCCCCCGCCGCCGCACCGCCCTGCCGTGGTGTCGGGCGGCGGGGTGCTCAGCGTGCCGGAAGGATCCCGGTGACCACGCTCTCCACCATCCGCTCCAGGGTGGTGTCGGACAGCATCCCGGGCAGTGTGAGGTGCTCCAGCAGTACGCCGGTCATGGCCAGGTAGAGCACCAGGAAGGTGTCGGCGTCGCCGGGCAGTCCGGCGTCCAGGTGGAAGGCCAGGCTCTCGTCGTAGCCCGCCCGGATGGTGCGGGTCAGCTGCTCCCGGAGGGCCGGGCGCCGGGTGGCCTCCAGGCGCAGTTCCAGCATGGCCAGATAGCCGGTGCGGTCGTCGGACATCCGTTGCACCAGCCACCGCATCAGCTCGGTCACCAGCTCGCGTGACGGCGCCGGGCGCATCGCCGTCTCGACCGCCGCCGGCTCCGGTGTCATCCGGACGTGGATCCGGGCGCCCGCCTGCGTGAACAGGTCGTCCCGGCTGGCGAAGTAGTTGGACGCCGTGCCGACCGGGACACCGGCCCGCGCGTCGACGGCGCGGAAGGTGAGCCCGCGCGCGCCCTCGTCCGCGAGCACGTCGATCGCCGCGTCGATGAGCGCCGTCCTGCGCTCCGGGTTCCTGACCATGGGTATCTCTCCTCGATCCGCCGTGCGGGAAAAGGGGCTTGCTCAACCACTACATGTGAAGCACTATAGGCGAAGTGGTTCGGCCTTCGCTCCTGTGCCCCGGCCGGCCGCCGTGTCCTCATGCGTCCACGAAAGAAGGCCTCTTTGCGCAAGCTCACGTATTTCATCGCCTGCTCGATCGACGGCTTCATCGGCGACCCGGGCGGCGACGCCACGTCGATGTTCCGGTTCGTGAACGAGGAGTTCCTGGAGTTCCTGAAGGCCGAGTACCCGGAGACCATCTCGGTCGAGGGCCGCCGGGCGCTGGGCCTGGACGACCTGGAGAACCGCGCGTTCGACACGGTCGTCCAGGGCCGCGCCAGCTACCAGCTCGCGCTGGACCTCGACATCACCAGCCCGTACGGCCAGATGCGTGAATACGTGGCGTCCCGGACGCTGAAGGTGTCCCCCGACCCGAACGTGGAGCTCATCTCCGACGATCTGGTCGGCCGGATCCGTGAACTCAAGGCCGAGGGCGCCGGGCTGGGCATCTGGCTCTGCGGGGGCTCGCAGCTCGCGGGCGAACTGCTCGACGAGATCGACGAGCTGGTGATCAAGACCTACCCGCTGGTCTACGGCTCGGGGATGCCCATGTTCGGCGCGGACTTCGGGGACAGGGAGTTCGCGCTGGAGTCGGTCCGGACCTTCGACAACGGCGTGCTGGTCAGGAAATACAGCAAGGTGCGGTGACCGGGCACCGGGAACGGACGGCTCCGGCGGCCGCCCACCGCGCCCGGCCCGGCGGGCCGGACCGTCCGGAGCGGCGGCCCGCCCCGCTCACGGGACCGGCTGCGCCGGCGGGCTCCCGGCCCGCGGCGGGCCGTCCTCGTGGGCGAGCCGGTGCGGCCACCACATGCGGGGCCCGATGTCCAGGAACAGCGCGGTGACCAGCACCGACCGCACGATGAAGGTGTCCAGCAGGACGCCGACGGCGACGGCGAAGCCGATCTCGGCGAAGCCGGTCAGCGGCAGCGTGCCGAGCGCCGCGAACGTACCGGCGAGGACCAGACCGGCCGAGGTGATGACGGCGCCGGTCGCGGCCAGGGCGGTGAGGGTGCCCCGGCGGGTGCCCTGCCGGAACGACTCCTCGCGCACCCGGGTGGACAGGAAGATGTTGTAGTCGATGCCCAGCGCGACCAGGAACACGAAGACGAAGAGCGGGAACGCCGTGTCCTCGCCCGCGTAGTCGAAGACATGGCGGAACGCGAGTGCGCTGATGCCGAGCGCGGTGGCGTAGGACAGCACCACGGTGGCGATCAGGACCAGCGGCGCCAGCAGGGCTCTCAGCAGCAGGGTCAGGATGATCAGCACCACGAGCAGCACCAGCGGGATCACCACGATGTTGTCGCGGGTCGAGGCCGTGTCGGCGTCCAGCAGGGCGGCCGTGCCGCCGCCGACCTTGGCGTCGGCGCCGGGCACGGCGTGGACCGCGTCCCGGACCCGTTCGACGGTGTCCTTCGCCGCCTGGCTGTCGGCCGGATCCGTCATGGTCGCCTCGAACAGCACCCGGCCCTCGTGCTCGGGCGCGGAGCCCGCAGGGACGCCGAGCGACTGCGGCACCACCCCCGGCGTCCCCGCGACCACCCGCCCGACCTCCCGGGCCGCCCCCTGGTCGGCCACGATCAGCAGGGGATCGCCGCTGCCCGCCGGGAAGTACCGCTCGGACACCTGCTGGCCGGTGATGGAGTCCTTCGTCTCGGTGAACGCGTCGGCGTTGCTGATGCCCGCGGCGCGCAGCCCCAGCATGCCGAAGGAGAGCGCGGCCAGGACGACTGCGGTGGTCACCCAGACGGCCCGCGGCCGACGGGCGATCCGCCCGCCGATCCGGGCCCAGAAGCCCTGCTCGGTGGGTTCGGCCGAGCCGAAGTGCGGCACCACCGGCCAGAAGATCCACCGGCCCAGGATCACCAGCAGCGCCGGGAACAGCGTCACCATCGCCAGCACCGCGACGAGCACCCCGATGGCGCAGACCGGGCCCAGCCCGCTGGTCGAGTTCATCTCGGCGACGAGCAGCACGAGCATGCCCATGCCCACGGTGGCGCCGCTGGCCAGCACCGCCGGTCCGGCGCGGTGCAGCGCCAGCGCCATCGCCTCGTGACGGTCCTCGTGCCGGCGCAGCTCCTCCCGGTAGCGGGCGACCAGCAGCAGGGCGTAGTCGGTACCGGCGCCGAAGACCAGCACCGTCAGGATGCCCGCGCTCTGCCCGTTCACCGTCAGCCCGGCGTACTCGGCGAGCAGATAGATGATGGCCTGGGCGGTCAGCAGGGCACCGACCACCGACAGCACCGGCACCAGCAGCAGCGTGGGGCTGCGGTAGGTGATCAGCAGCGCCACGATGACCACCCCGAGGGCCGCCACCAGCAGCGTCGAGTCGATGCCCTCGAAGGTCTTCGCGAAGTCGGCGGAGGTGCCGGCCGGGCCGGTGATGTACACCTTGAGCCCGTCACCCGAACCGGTCTCGTCCCGGATGGTGTCGACCGCCGAGGACAGCTCGTCCCAGCCCCGCTCGTCCACCGTGACGGGGACCAGGATCAGCGCCGCCCGGGGATCCTGTGCGCTGTTGTAGAACGGTCCGCGGGTCTCCGCGCCCCGGATCCCGTGCTCGCGCAGTGGCTTGATCTGCTCGGCGTCGTCGGCGATGGTGTGCCGGTCCTGGGCGGTGAGACCGCCCGGCCGCTCGTAGACCACGACCGCGGGCACCGTCTCCGGCCGGAATTCCTTGGAGATCTCCAGAACCTGGGTGGACTCCGCGCTGCCGGGGAGCCACGAGGTGGCGTCGTTGTCCTGCGCGCTGCCGAGCTTCTGCGCCAGCGGGGCCAGCGCGAAGATCACCAGGATCCAGACCAGCAGGACCAGCCACTTCGTCCGCCGGCCGCAGACCAGCCAGGCCACACCCCGACGCCGTCCGTCCGACATCAGACCCCCATCGCCGGTGGGCGTCCGTCCGGAACGCCGCGATCGATCCCGAGGCGGTTCGGCCCGGTGGAGCCGGAATGCCGTCCATTCCGGTCAACCGACAGCCGTCGGCCATGGCAGGCTTGTGCCATGGCCGTTCAGATCAACCCCAGTATCCTCTCCGCCGACTTTTCGCGCCTGGCGGAGGAGGCGAAGGCCGTCGACGGTGCCGACTGGCTCCACGTCGACGTCATGGACAACCACTTCGTGCCCAATCTGACGCTCGGCGCGCCCATCGTCGAGTCGCTGGCCCGGTCGACCGACATCCCGCTGGACTGCCACCTCATGATCGCGGAGCCGGACCGCTGGGCACCCCAGTACGTCGAGGCCGGGGCGGGGTCCGTCACCTTCCACGCCGAGGCCGCCGCCGCGCCGGTGCGGCTGGCGCGGGAGATCCGGGCCAAGGGGGCACGTGCCTCGATGGCGCTCAAGCCGGGCACCCCGATCGAGCCGTACGAGGACCTGCTCCCCGAGCTGGATATGCTGCTGATCATGACGGTCGAGCCCGGCTTCGGCGGTCAGGCGTTTCTCGACATCATGCTGCCGAAGATCCGCCGCACCCGGGAACTCATCGCCAAGCACGGGCTGGAGCTGTGGCTGCAGGTCGACGGCGGTGTCTCGGCGGCCACCATCGAGCGGTGCGCGGAGGCCGGCGCGGACGTCTTCGTCGCCGGGTCCGCCGTCTACGGCACGGACGACCCGGCCGCCGCCGTACGCTCTCTGCGGGCACAGGCGGAGGAGACCACCGCCGCGGCCGCGTGGGCGTGCAACCACTGAGCGTCCGCTCGGTGAACGCGGGGGGCAAGGGCTGATCGGCAACCGCCGCTTCTGACAGGATGAGCAGGGAAGCTCCCGGCACTGGCCGGGAGCCGAGAACAGTGAGGCTAAGGAGATAGCGGTGTCGACGGGCCGGTCAGCCATGCGGATGGGACCCGCGGAGCTGGTGCAGGCGGCGGCCATGGCCCGCCGCTTCTACCTCGAGGGCAAGTCCAAGATCCAGATCGCCGAGGAGTTCGGGGTCAGCCGCTTCAAGGTGGCCCGGGTCCTGGAAACCGCGCTGGAACGCGACCTCGTGCGCATCGAGATCCGGGTGCCCGCGGAACTGGACGCCGAGCGCTCCGACGCGCTCCGCGCCCGCTACGGCCTGCGGCACGCGGTCGTCGTCGAGTCCCCGGCGGACGCCTCGGCCGACGCGGCGGATCCGGAGAACCTCGGCGAGGTCGCCGCCGACCTGCTCGGCGAGCTGGTGGCCGAGGGCGACGTCCTCGGCCTCGCCTGGGGCCGTTCCACGATCCACATGGCCGCGGCCCTGAACCGGCTGCCGCCGTGCACGGTCGTCCAGCTCACCGGGGTCTACGACGCGGGCACCGCCGAACGCGGATCGGTCGAGGCCGTCCGCCGTGCCGCGGCCGTCTCCGGCGGCGAGGCGCACCCCATCTACGCGCCGATGCTGCTGCCGGACCCGGCCACGGCCGCCGCACTCCGCGGCCAGACCGGAATCGCCCGCGCCTTCGAGTACTTCGACAAGGTCACCGTCGCCTGCGTCTCCATCGGCTCCTGGGACCCGGGCATCTCCACGGTCTACGACATGCTCAGCGAGGACGAGCGGGAGCACTACGCCTCGCTCGGCGCCGCCGCCGAGATGTCGGCCCACCTCTTCGACTCCGAGGGCCGCCGCATCGGGCGCGACCTGGGGGAGCGCTGCATCACCGTGGAGGCCGACCGGCTGCGCCGCATCCCGGAGGTCGTGGCCATCGCGGGCGGGCAGCGCAAGGCGGCCGCGATCGGCGCCGTCCTGCGCTCCGGGCTGGTCACCAGCCTGGTCACGGACACGGCGGCCGCGGACTTCCTGCTGACCGAGACCGGCCCGGGGCCGCGGTCGGCGCTCGACCGGGGCGACCCGGACGACTGAGACACCACGGCCCGCGGGCCGGGGGCGTTCGGCGGCCCCGCCCAGCCGCCGCCCGGAGCCTTCGGTCCGCCCCCTCCGGAGCGGCCGCCCCGGAGGGGGCGGCCGAGGGTATTCGGCCCGCCCGGCCGGCGCCGGTGAACGGGGCCGCGTCGCGTGGCGGGCCGGGATGCCCGGAGCGCCCGCGGGAGCTCCGGCCCGGAACGTGACTACCGCTGAGCCAGGTTCGGGCCGACCGCCGCCGGCGGGACGTCCTCCGATGTCTCCATCGGGCCCGACCAGTTCCGCAGCGGCGGCCGGCCGACGAACCGGCCGAAGAGGAGTGCGGCGACCGTGGCGGCCAGCACCCCGGGCACCATCTCGTAGATGCCGGTCTGCAACGGCCCCAGCAGCGGGTCGATCCGCTTCCACAGCACGACGGTGAGCGCACCCGTCACGATGCCCGCCATCGCCCCGGCCCGGGTCATCCGGGGCCAGTACAGCGACAGCAGGATCACCGGGCCGAAGGCAGAGCCGAAGCCCGCCCAGGCGTACGCGACGATGTCGAGCACGGCGCCGCCGCTGAGGGCGATGGCGTAGGCGACGACGGCCACGACCACCACCGTGGCCCGGCCCACCAGCAGCAGGGACGCCTCCGAGGCCCGCCGGTTGAAGAACGCCCGGTAGAAGTCCTCGGTCAGCGTGGTCGCGGAGACCAGCAGCTGGCTGTCCGCCGTGGACTTGATCGCGGCGAGCACCGCCACCAGCAGCAGGCCCGCGATCCACGGGTTGACCAGCTGGGCGGTGAGCGCGATGAAGATCGTCTCGGGGTTGTCCAGCGGCTCGTCCAGCGCCGCGATGCCCACCAGCCCGACCAGTGACGCGCCGGCCAGCGTGACGACCACCCAGGTCACCCCGATGCGCCGGGCCCGCGGGATGTCCCGGGTGCTGCGGATGCTCATGAAGCGGACCAGGATGTGGGGCTGCCCGAAGTAGCCGAGCCCCCAGGCCAGCAGCGAGATCACCGCTACCGCCCCGAGCGGCCGGCCGGACGTCCACAGGCCGTCCTCGAAGCCCGCCTTGGCCCCCATGTCCAGCAGGGACGGGCTCCGGCCGGCGACCGCGTCCCGGACGGCGTCGTAGCCGCCGAGCGCACCGATGGCGATCACCGGCAGGGCGATCGCCGCGAGGCACATCCAGGTGGCCTGCACCGAGTGCGTGACACTCACAGCCCGGAAGCCGCCGAGGAAGGTGTAGGCCACGATCACCACGGCGAAGGTGGTGAGCGCGACGTCGAAGCCGCCGCCGAAGATCTCCTCGAAGAGCACGCCCCCGGCGAGCAGTCCGCTCGCCACATAGACGGTGAAGAACACCACCACGACGGTCGCCGAGAGGAGACGCAGCATCCGGCTGCCGTCCTCGAACCGCTCCTCCAGATACGCCGACAGGGTCACCGAGTCGGCGGCCCGTTCGGTGTAGGTGCGCAGCCGCGGCGCGACGAGCCGCCAGTTGAGATAGGTGCCGAGGGCCAGGCCGACGGCGATCCAGGTGGCACCGATGCCCGTCGCGTACACGGCCCCGGGCAGCCCCAGGAACAGCCAGCCGGACATGTCGCTGGCCCCCGCGGAGAGAGCGGCCACCGGCGCGGGCAGGCGGCGCCCGCCGAGGGCGAACTCGGAGAAGCTGCTGGTCTCCTGGTATGTCCAGATGCCCACCATGACCATGGCGAGGAGGAAGATTCCAAAGGTGAGCATGACCGGTATGGTCAGAGATGTCATCCGGGTTCTCCGTCGTGCGGGCGCCGCCGTGTGGATGGATCGGGTTCTCCGGGTGGAGATCTCGCGGACAGTAGAGGCTTCATGGGGCCCGGACAAGAGTTCTGGCCAGTAGCCCGGCGTCCGTGACCGGACCGCGACCCGAGGCCGGAACGGAGCCCTCCACGCCCCCTCATCCGCCGGTGCAATTGGCGGAAGCCACAGGACGCGGTGGGCGGGCGAGCGGCGCCGCTGGGGGAAGGTACAGAGAACGGTGCGGATGTTCGCCTCGGCGGGGTGCCATCAGCGATGATGGTCGAGGAGCCGCAGCCCGGTCCGCTCCGGTTCCGGTCCTGACTCCCCACCGGCCAAGCACGTAACATCGCAGGTGAGAGAGTTAGCATGCGTTTCCTCAATGATCAGAAGCCGCCGTACGACCTGACGTACGACGATGTCTTCATGGTGCCGAGCCGCTCCTCCGTGGGGTCCCGCCAGGCCGTGGACCTGTCCGCGCCCGACGGCACCGGGACCACCATTCCGCTCGTGGTCGCCAACATGACCGCGATCGCCGGCCGCCGGATGGCCGAGACCGTCGCCCGGCGCGGCGGGCTCGTGGTGATCCCGCAGGACATCCCGCTCGATGTCGTCACCGACGTCATCGGCTGGGTCAAGCAGCGCCATCACGTGCTGGACACCCCGATCGTGCTCGCTCCGACCGCGACCGTCGCCGACGGCCTGGCCCTGCTCCCCAAGCGGGCGCACGGCGCGGGCGTCGTCGTCGAGGACGGCCGGCCCGTCGGCGTGGTGACCGAGTCGGACCTCACCGGCGTCGACCGCTTCACCCAGCTGTCCGAGGTCATGTCCCGGGAACTGCTGGTGCTCGACGCGGACATCGACCCGCGCGAGGCGTTCAACCGTCTCGACGCCGCGCACCGCAAGCTGGCGCCCGCCGTCGACCGGGACGGCCGGCTCGTCGGCATCCTCACTCGCAAGGGCGCGCTCCGGGCCACTCTGTACACCCCGGCCACGGACGCCGACGGCAAGCTGCGGATCGCCGCCGCGGTGGGCGTGAACGGCGATGTCGCGGGCCGTGCCAAGGCGCTGCTCGAAGCCGGGGTGGACACGCTCGTCGTCGACACCGCCCACGGCCACCAGGAGTCGATGATCAACGCGCTGAAGGCGGTGCGCGGCCTCGACCCGCAGGTGCCGGTCGTGGCGGGCAACGTCGTGGCCGCCGAGGGCGTCCGCGACCTGGTCGAGGCCGGCGCGGACATCGTCAAGGTCGGGGTCGGGCCGGGCGCCATGTGCACCACCCGGATGATGACCGGTGTCGGCCGGCCGCAGTTCTCCGCCGTGCTGGAGTGCGCGGCCGAGGCGCGGCGGCTGGGCAAGCACGTCTGGGCGGACGGCGGGGTCCGGCACCCGAGGGATGTCGCGATGGCCCTGGCCGCGGGCGCGTCCAACGTGATGGTCGGTTCCTGGTTCGCCGGGACCTACGAGTCGCCCGGCGACCTCCAGCACACCGCCGACGGCCGCCCCTACAAGGAGAGCTTCGGCATGGCCTCCGCGCGTGCCGTGCGGAACCGCACCAGCGAGGAGTCGGCGTACGACCGGGCGCGCAAGGGCCTGTTCGAGGAGGGCATCTCGACGTCCCGGATGTTCCTGGACCAGGCGCGCCCCGGGGTCGAGGACCTCATCGACTCGATCATCGCGGGCGTCCGCAGCTCCTGCACCTACGCGGGCGCGGACTCGCTGGAGGAGTTCCACGAGCGGGCCGTCGTCGGCGTCCAGAGCGCCGCGGGCTACGCGGAGGGCAAGCCGCTGCACGCCAGCTGGAGCTGACGCTCCGTTCCACTGCCGGAAGGGCCGATCGGCAGCCCACCGGCCCTTCCGGTGTCCGTGTGCGGTGTGGCCGGTCCGCCCTTCGCGGGCCGCCGGGCCGGGCGGGGCGGGGGGGCGGGGCGGCACCGCGGGCGCCGGGGCCGGCGGGCGTGTGGTAGAGGAGAACGTGGATATTATGAGACATGTGGGGGGGTG
>NZ_JBEOXS010000091.1:0-20570 GCF_040296705.1 Streptomyces sp. NPDC002055 | reverse complement strand
GAGCAGCGCCGCCGCGCATGCCCCGGCTCTGCGGCGGCCGGCGGGTGCGCCGCGCGGTGGTTCGCCGTCCCGGTGCACCCCAATACACCGGGCGGTCCGCCGCGCGATCGCACACCGGCCGCCGCAGAGCCCCGTCCTCCGGCAGACGCCCTGCGCGGGTGCACACCGCGGCGTCCCGGCTCCGTCCGCTTCCTGTCGGACCGAGCCCCGGAGGAGCTCTTCGGGCCGTGTCAGGCCCGGGTCGTGTCCGGCCGGCTCGGGCCGGCCGGGTTCCGGCTGACCGACGCGCTCGATGTGCGCATCGCGGATGAGGTTCCTGCCGGGCTCGCGCACCTGCTCGCGCTCTTCTTCCCGGTGCCGACGGTTCTCCTGCGCGCCACGTCCCCGCTCCGTCCTCGGTCCTCGGCCACGGTCGGTCGAACCGTGCTGCCATGGAGAACGGAGCGGAACCGGATTCTGCTCAACATCGATAGGGAAAAGAAGCGACGCGAGGTGATGGAGACCGGCCGCCCGGGGAACCGAGCAGCCTCCCCGCATGCTCGGCGCACCCCGGCGACCTCGGCGGCGTCACGGACCGCCACGCCACCGTGACGTGTGGCGACCGCCCCGAATCGGTCCGCCGAGCACACCTGCGCGACACGCATATCCAAGGGACGATGGAGGCATTGCGGCGGGAGGATGGGGCAACCGAAAGAGGTGCCCGGGATGAGCCAGACCGATCCTCGGAGGGCCGGCGTAGGCCAGAGCCCTGCCTCTGAGCCGTCCGCGCCCGGGGGCCTGCTGGACGCGCTGGGGGTCGCCGCCGTCGTGCTCAACGCCAAGGGCCGGATCGCCCTGTGGAGCCCGTCGGCGGAGGAGCTGTTCGGCTACACCGCCGAGGAGGCGCTCGGCCGGCCGGGCGCGGCCCTGCTGGTCGACCCGCAGCACGCGCGGCTGGTGAAGGATCTGTTCGGCCAGGTCCTGGAGGGGGCCAGCTGGGCCGGCGGCTTCCCGGTGCGGATGAAGGACGGCAGCACCCGTCTCGTCGAGTTCCGCAACATGCGCATGCTGGACGAGAAGAAGAACGCCTACGCCCTGGGCATCGCCACCGACCAGGCCGCGCTGCGCACGGTGGAGACCGATCTGGCCCTCTCGATGCGGCTGATCAGCCAGTCCCCCATCGGCCTGGCCGTGCTCGACCACGATCTGCGCTACGTCCTGGTCAACCCCGCGCTGGAGCGGATCAACGGCCTGCCCACCGCCGACCACCTGGGGAAGAAGGTGTCGGAGGCGCTGCCCTTCCTCGACGTGGAGGCCGTCGAGTCCGCGACCCACCAGGTCCTGACCACGGGTTCGCCGCTGCTCGACCAGTACGCGGTCGGGCGCACCCCCGGCGACCCCGGGCGGGACCGCGCCTGGTCGGTGTCGTACTACCGGCTGGAGGACACCGGCGGGCACGTGCTGGGCGTGGCGATATCCGTGGTCGACGTCACCGAGCGGCACAGCGCCACCACCGAGATGATCCGGGCCCGGAAGCGGCTCGCGCTCATCGCCGACGCCGGTGTCCGGATCGGCACCACGCTCGACCTGCGCCACACGGCCCGGGAGCTCGCCGAGGTGGTGGTACCCGATCTCGCCGACCTGGCCGCGGTCGACATCCTCGACTCCATCCTCGGCGACCGGCAGAACGCCTCCGGTCCCACCGACAGCAGCGGGCCCGCCGTGTTCCGGGCCCTGGCGGTGAAGGCCGCGTACCGCACGGAGGCGTCGCGCGCCCCGGACCCGGCCGGGGATGTCGCCCAGTACGCCCGGGACCGGCTGATCACGCAGGTCGTGGACTCCGGCGAACCCATCCTGGTGCCGCACGTGGACGAGGACACGCTGCGCCGGGTCGCCCGGGACGACGACTCCGCGGTGCTGCTGGCCCGGGCCGGCGCCCACTCGTATCTGGGGGTGCCGCTGATCGCCCGCGGCAATGTCATCGGCACCCTGAGCCTGATCCGGGCCCGGACGCCCGCCCCCTTCACCGAGGACGACCAGCTGCTGGCCTGGGAGCTGGCGGCGCGGGCGGCCATCAGCATCGACAACGCCCGGCTGTACCGGAGCGAGCGGCGCACCGCGCTCGCCCTGCAGCGCAGCCTGCTGCCGCAGCGCCCGCCGCGCCAGCCCGGGCTGGCGGTGGCCTACCGCTACCAGCCCGCGGGCTCCACCCATGAGGTCGGCGGGGACTGGTTCGACGTGCTGCCGCTCACCGGGGACAAGACCGCGCTGGTCGTGGGCGACGTCATGGGCAGCGGGATCTCCGCGGCCGCCACGATGGGGCAGCTCCGCACCGCCACGCGCACCCTGACCCGGCTGGATCTGGAGCCCGCGGCGCTGCTCCGGCACCTGGACGATGTGACCACCGGGCTGGACCAGGCCTTCGCCACCTGCGTCTACTCCAGCTTCGACCCGGCGACCGGCCGCTGCCGGATCTCCACCGCGGGCCATCTGCCGCCGGTGCTCGTCCGCCCGGACGGCACGGCCGAGCTGATCGACGTCCCGACCGGGGTGCCCCTCGGGGTGGGCGAGGTGCCGTTCGAGACCGTGGACCTCGAACTGCCGCCGGGCAGCCGTCTGGTGCTGTACACCGACGGCCTGGTCGAGACCCGGGACGAGCCGATCGACGCCCGGCTGACCGCCCTGGTGCGGATGCTGTCCGGGCCGCGGCGCTCCCTGGAGCGGACCTGCGATCTGCTGCTGCACTCGCTGCGGGACCCGGACGGACACGACGACGTGGCGCTGCTGGTGGCGGAGGTCCGGCCGGAGCGGACCGTGGCCCACACCGCGGCGACGGCCGACGGGACGGCTGAGGCGCCGGCCGGGGCGACGGAGACCGGGACGGCGGAGTCGGGGTCGGCGGAGGCACCACCCGGGACGACGGAGACCGGGACGGCGGAGTCGGGGTCGGCGGAGGCACCACCCGGGACGACGGAGACCGGGTCGGCGGAGTCGGGGTCGGCGGAGGCGCCACCCGGGACGGCGGAGACCGGGTCGGCGGGGGCCGGGACCGGGGCGGTGCACGACGAGCCGGGCGGGCCGTGACGCGCCGTCAGCGCGGGGCTGCCGGGGGCCTTTTCGCGGACGGCGGACGGCGGGCGCCGAGGGGCTCTCGCGGGACTATGGTCACCCGGGATCAGCCGCCCGCCACTCCCCCGGCCCCCGGCTCCCGGCTCCCGGCTCCCGGCTCCCGGCTCCCGGCTCCCGGCTCCCGGCTCCCGGCTCCCGGCCGCAGGGTGAACGCACCGCGGCCCGGCCGGCGCGCACCGCAGGCCGCGGTGGTGCGCCGGCCGGGCCGGGCGGGCGTCAGCCGCCGGACGGGGCGCCGTGCCAGATGGTCGTGACGTTGCAGAACTCGCGGAGGCCGTGCCCGGACAGCTCCCGTCCGTAGCCGGAGCGCTTCACCCCGCCGAAGGGGAACGCCGGGTGCGAGGCCGTCATGCCGTTGAAGTAGACGCAGCCCGCCTCCAGGTCCCGGGCGCACCGCTGCTGTTCGGCGTCGTCCCGGGTCCACACATTGGAGCTGAGGCCGAACGGTGTGTCGTTGGCGAGCCGTACCGCCTCGTCCACGTCCGGCACCCGGTAGAGGGTGGCCACCGGGCCGAAGGCCTCCTCGTGGTGGATGCGCATGTCCGGGGTGATGTCGGCGAGCACCGTCGGCTCGTAGAACCAGCCCGCGGGGTGCGCCTCGGGACGGCCGCCGCCGCACAGCACCGTCGCCCCGCGGCCCCGGGCGTCGTCGACCAGTTCCTCCAGGTCGCGCCGGCCCTGCTCGCTGGAGAGCGGGCCGACCTCGGTGGCGTCCTCCAGCGGATCGCCGACGGCCAGCGCGCTCATCCGCTGGACGAACCCGGCGACGAACGTGTCGTAGACGCGGTCGTGCACGATGAAGCGCTTGGCCGCGATGCAGGACTGCCCGTTGTTCTGCACCCGGGCGGTGACGGCGGTGGCCACCGCCTTGTCGAGGTCGGCGGAGGGCAGCACCAGATACGGGTCGCTGCCGCCGAGTTCGAGCACCGTCTTCTTGATCACGTCGCCCGCGATGGAGGCGACGGAGCGGCCGGCGGGCTCACTGCCGGTGAGGGTCGCGGCGGCGACCCGCGGGTCGCGGAGGATGTCCGCGATGGCGTCCGAGCCGACCAGCAGGGTCTGGAAACAGCCCTCCGGGTATCCGGCCCGCCGGAAGAGGTCCTCCAGGTAGAGCGCGGTCTGGGGGACGTTCGAGGCGTGTTTGAGCAGGCCCACGTTGCCGGCCAGCAGAGTCGGCGCGGCGAACCGGACGACCTGCCAGAGCGGGAAGTTCCAGGGCATGACGGCGAGGACGGGGCCGAGGGGGCGGTAGCGCACCACGGTGTCGGCCGCTCCGGAGTCCTCGATGTCGGCACGGGCGGGGCGCTCGTCGGCGAGCAGTTCCTCGGCGTGGTCGGCGTACCAGCGCATGGCCTTGACGCACTTGGCGGCCTCGGCGCGGGACTGGGTGACCGGCTTGCCCATTTCGACGGTCATGGTGCGCGCGATGTCGTCCCGGTCGGCCTCCAGCAGGTCCGCCGCGGCTCGCATCAGCTCCACCCGTTGCGGCAGGCCGGTCGTCCGGTGCCGGCGGAAGGCCGCGTGGGCGCGGGCCAGCCGGTCCTCGATCTCCGCCCGGCCGAGCCCGTCGAAGGTCTTGAGCGTTTCCGCGGTGGTGGGGTTGACGGTGGCGATCGGCACGGGAGCTCCTCCTCGGAATGCGGGGATACGGACGCGGGTGCCCGTTTGCCCCCTTTTCTACTCCCGTGCGGAGGAATGCGCTCCCACCGGCCCGGTCCGGCGCGCCAGGGCAGGGATGACACCGCCGGCCAGCACCGCCTCGCACTGCCGGGCGGAGAGCCCGTGGTGGACGGTGTAGTGCTCGCCCCGGGTGAGGTTGTGCACCCGGAGCACCGCGCCGGGGGCGAGGGAGCCGTGCAGGCCCTCCAGCCGCAGCCGGTCGCCCACGGCGATGCGGTCCCGGTCCCCTGAGTCGTCGAAGGCGAGGGGCAGGATCCCGAAGTTGGCCAGGTTCTGCCGGTGGATCCGGGCAAAGGACGTGGCGAGCACGGCCCGGAGCCCCAGGTGGCGGGGGGTGATGGCGGCGTGTTCCCGGGAGGACCCCTGTCCGTGGTTGTCGCCGCCGACGACGAAGTGCGGCCCCGGCGTCTCCGCGGCACGGCGGGGGTAGCCGGGGTCGATCGGGGTGAAGGTGAGCGCCGCCAGGGCGGGGATGTCGGAGCGGAGGGGCAGGGCGGCCGCGCCGGCGGGCGAGATGTCGTCCGTGGAGACGTTGTCGCCCGCCGTCAGCAGGACGGGCCCGTCCAGGGTGTCCGGCAGGGGGTCGAGCTCGGGGAGTCCGGAGATGCCCGGCCCGCGCTCCGGCCGGACCGTGCGCGCCACGTCCGGCGGCAGGGGCTCCTCCAGGGTCGCGACGGTGGCGGCCGGGTCGGGCAGGGTGAGCTCCGGGTGCCGGGTGCCGGTCTCGGCCGCCCATTCGCGGGGATCGGTGATCCGCCCGGTCAGCGCGGAGACGGCGGCGGTCTCCGGGGAGCAGAGCCAGACCGCGTCCTCCGCGGTGCCGGAGCGACCGCGGAAGTTGCGTGGCACAGTGCGCAGCGAGTTGCGCCCGGCGGCGGGCGCCTGGCCCATGCCGATGCAGCCCAGGCAGCCCGCCTGGTGGATGCGGGCCCCGGCGGCGATCAGGTCGGCGGCGGCGCTCATCCGGGTGAGGTCCAGCAGGACCCCGCGGGACGTCGGGTTGATGTCGAGGCTGACGCCGGGGGCCACCTGCCGGCCGTGGACCAGGGCGGCGACCACCGCGATGTCGCGGAGCCCCGGGTTGCCGGAGGAGCCGACGACGGCCTGGGAGACGGGCTCGCCGGCGGCCTCCCGCACGGGCACCACGTCGTCCGGGGAGGAGGGCCGGGCGATCAGCGGTTCCAGCGCGGACAGATCGATCTCCTCCGTCAGGTCGTAGCGGGCGTCCGGTTCGGCGGTGAGCTCGGTGAAGTCCTCCTCGCGCCCCACGGAGCGCAGGAACGCCCGCACCGCCTCGTCGGCGGGGAAGACGCTCGCCGTGGCGCCCAGCTCGGCTCCCATGACGGCGATGACGTGCCGGTCCATGGCGGTCAGGGCGGCCGGCCCGGGGCCGTGGTACTCCAGGATCCGGCCGACGGCGCCCTTCACCCCGTGCCGGCGCAGCAGCTCCAGAGCGATGTCCTTGGCGCCGACCCAGGGCGGCGGCACTCCGGTGAGCCGGATCCCCACGATCCGGGGCATCCGCAGGTGCAGCGGACGTCCCGCCATGGCCAGCGCCACGTCCAGGCCGCCCACGCCGATCGCGAGCATGCCGAGCGCGCCGGCGGCGCAGGTGTGCGAGTCGGCCCCGGCGAGGGAGCGGCCGGGGACGCCGAAGCGCTGCATGTGGAGCGGGTGCGAGACGCCGTTGCCGGGCCCGGAGTACCAGAGCCCGAACCGGCGGGCGGCGGAGCGGAGGAAGAGGTGGTCCTCGGCGTTGCGCCGGTCGGTCTGCAGGACGGTGTGGTCGACGTAGCTCACGCCGAGGTCGGTGCGGACCCGGTCCACGCCCAGCGCCTCCAGCTCCTGCATCACCAGGGTGCCGGTGGCGTCCTGGGTGAGGGCCTGGTCGACGCGCAGCCCGATCTCCTCGCCCGGCAGCGCGGCGCCCTCCACCAGATGGGCGGCGATCAGCTGGTGGGCGAGGGTGCCGGCCGCGGGCGGGGCCGGGCCGCCGGTTCCCATGCCGTGACGCCCCGGCGCTCAGGTGGTCCAGCGGAGGACTGCGCCGAGGCCGCCGGAGGGTCCCGCCATGCCGTCGGGGACGAGCATGACCTCGGCGTCACCGGCGGCGGCGGAGCGCATCAGGGCGTCGTCGGCGCGGGCGCGTTCGGGTTTGGGGACGCCCATGGCCTGGACGTCGCCGCGCTGCACACCGACCTGGTCGGCGCCCGGCCCGATCCAGACGTCCCGGCCGGCGTCGGGGGCGATCTGCGCCAGGAGCAGCGTGGCGACCTGGTGGCTGCGGAGGGCGTCCAGCACGGCCGGAACGCCTTCGGCGGCCTCCCCCGGGCCCGCCTCGACGCTGCCGGGACGGTGCTCGCCGCCGCGGCCCCGGCCGGCCCGGAAGTGGTCGAGGGCGTCCCGGAGACGCTGACGGGCGTGCTCCTCCTGGATCCCGGCCACGGCCTCGTCCAGGTGCCCGTCGGCCCGGCCGGCGGAGGACCGGCTGCCGTGCTCGGTCTCCACCGTGACCGCCCGGATCTGCTGCGGCAGCCGCTCCCGGACGACCTTGCGCTCCCGCGCGCCGCCGGCGAGCACGAGCAGTCCGGCGCCGCACTCCGGCCAGGTCCGGGTGATCTCGTCGGCGATGATCTCCGCGTTCTGCTTCCAGGTGTTCTCGACCTTGTTCCGGTAGTGCCACTCGTGGCGGTCCTCGGGGACGGTGCGGTGCCCGCGCCACGGGGCACCCTGGGCCCGGCCGGCCGGTTCCTGGCGCAGCGCGTCCCACAGCTCCAGGTCGGCGCCGACGTGGTCGATGAACGCGACCAGGCAGGGCGGCTGGTCGTCGCGGAGCCCGGCCAGCGGGGCGGTGTGCGGCAGGGTCGACCAGCTCGCCTCGCCGATGTACGGGGCCGCGGCGAGCGGGAGGTCGAGCACGACCTCGGCGCCGGCGGCGAACAGCGCCCTGCCGGGCGGGGTTCCGGAGACCGGTTCCTCGGTGAGCCGGCGCATCAGCGCCTCGCAGGTGTAGGCGTCGGCGCCCTCGTCGATGAGCTGCCCCGCCACGGCGCGACGGCGGAGGTGCCACTGCTGGGCGGCGTCCTCGCTCGCCCACGAGGTGTCGATGTACACCGACGCCCAGGGGCCCGGGCGGTCGAAGAGCGGTTTGAGAAAGCCGAGTTCCATGATCTCCCCCAGGCTCGGGGTCAGGTGGTGGGCAGACCCTAGGGCGTGTTTCGACAGTCCCGCCCGGCCGGAGGTGTCCGCCCCAGGACCGTCCGGGTGCCCGGCCGGCCCGGTGGAGAAACCGGCCGCGGCCGGTCCGGGCGCAAGGCGTCGATCGCATCGCCCGCGGCGAGCCGGCCCCGGGGCACGGAGGCGCCCGACGCCCGCACCTGCGAGCCGACCACACCTCCCAATTGTCCCATATTGCGCCATGCGACCGTCGTTCCGGATCCGTTCGCGGACACCGGCACCGGACACCGGCGACGGACACCGGCGACGGAATCCGCTGCCGAACCCGGGCGACGGACCCGGGCGACGGACCCGGACGGCGAAGGGTCAGAAGTCGAAGTCGGGGAAGTCCAGCTCCGGCTCCGTCTCCTCATCGGAAACCGGCCGACAGGGACCGGTGCTGGCGCGCAGCGTGATCAGCGGCTTCATCAGGACGTGCCGGGGTGGCGCGTCGGGCGCGGTGAGCCGCTCCACCATCAGCTCGACGCCGATGCGGCTCATCTCTTTGGCCGGTATCTCGGCCGCGGTGAGCGGCGGGCTCACCTGCTCCGCCCAGCGGCTGGCGCCCATACCGACGACCGAGAAGTCGCGCGGCACGCTGCGGCCGTGCCGGGTCAGCCCGCGGTAGATGCCCTCCAGGGCCGCTTCGTTCATGACGACCAGGGACGTGGTGGCCGGGTCGTCGTGCAGGATCCGTTGCACGACGTCCTCCCCCGCGGCGATGTCGTCGCCACTGAAGTACGCGCGCGGGGTCAGCTCCATCTCCGCCATCGCCTCGGTGTAGCCCTCGCTCCCGAGCCGGGTGTACCCGTACCCGCTTGTGAAGATCTGCTCCGACTTGTTGACGAAGGCGATCCTGCGGTGCCCGAGTTCGGTCAGGTGCCGAACGCATCCGCCCGCCAGGCCGGCGAAGTCGAGATCGACCCAGCCGACCTCGCTGGTTGCGCTGTTCCGGCCGATGGCGACGAAGGGGAAGCCCGTTTCGGCGAGATGCTGGATGCGGTCGTCCTCCCGGCGGACCTCCATCACGATCACGCCGTCCACGCGCCGTTCGCCGACCATCCGCCGGAACGACAGGTCCTTCCCCGACTTACAGGGGGTGAGCAACAGGTCGTAGCCGTGTGTGGTGGCGGTTTCGGCCACCCCTCCGATGAAGGCCAGCTGCACCTCCGGGTAGTCCCGGTGGGCACCGGACGGCGGGAAGAGCAGGGCGATCGTATGCGTCAGTTCGCGGGCCGCAGCGCCACTGTGGGCATGGGCGTCGCGTCCTGTCGCCAGGTTGCCGGTGCGCTCCGTCATGGTCAGTCGGCTGGGAGACGTTGTTCGGCCCAGATGGTCTTGCCGGTGGGGGTCTGGCGGGTGCCCCAGCCCTGGGTCAGCTGGGTCACCATGTCCAGCCCTCGTCCCCCTTCGTCGTAGGTGCGGGCATGGCGCAGATGGGGGGAGGTACTGCTGGCATCGGAGACCTCGCAGATCAGCGTCCGGTCCCGGATCAGCCGTAGCCCGATGGGGGCATCCCCGTAGCGGATGGCATTGGTGACCAGCTCGCTCACCACCAGCTCGGTGACGGACGCCGCGTCGTCGAGCCCCCAGATCGCCAGCTGACGGGAGGCCTGCGCCCGGGCGTCGGCCACGATGGCGGGATCCGACGGCAGCGACCAGGCGGCGACCTGGTCGGTGTGCAGGGCACGGGTGCGCACCAGGAGCAGAGCCACGTCGTCGGCGGGGCTCTCGGGCAGCAGGGCCCTGAGGATGATGTCGCAGGTGCCGTCCAGCGAGGGCACGGCGGAAGCGAGGGCTCCGCGGAGTCGTTCGAGGCCGACACCGAGGTCTTGGCCGCGGGCCTCGATCAGGCCGTCGGTGTAGAAGGAGAGCAGGCTTCCCTCGGGCAGTTCCAGCTCGGTGGACTCGAACGGCAGGCCGCCGACGCCCAGAAGCGGCCCCGGGGCGAGCCGGACCACCCTGGCCGTGCCGTCGGGGAGCAGCACGGTGGGTGGCACATGGCCGGCGCTGGCCAGCGTGCAGATGCGGGAGACCGGGTCGTAGACCGCGTAGAGGCAGGTCGCACCGACCTCCCCGGTGTCGGGCTCATTGCGGACGTAGCTGTCCGAGGTGAGGTGGGTGACCAGTTCGTCGAGGTGGGTGAGCAGCTCGTCCGGGGGCAGATCGACTCCGGCGAGGGTGCGCACCGCGGTACGCAGGCGCCCCATGGCGGCCGAGGCGTGGATGCCGTGGCCGACCACGTCGCCGACGACCAGGGCGACGCGGGTGCCCGACAGCGGGACCACGTCGAACCAGTCGCCGCCCACCTCGGCTCCCCCACCGATGGGCAGATAGCGGTGCGCCACCTCGACGGCTGCCTGCTTGGGGAAGTGACGGGGCAGCAGAGCGCGCTGGAGGGTGAGGGCATTGGCGCGCTCCCGGGAGAAGCGGCGCGCGTTGTCCACACTGCCGGCCGCCCGGCTTGCGAGTCCCTCGGCGAGGATCAGATCATCCTGCTCGTAGGGTTTCGAGCCTTCCGCGCGGGCGAAGACCGCGACTCCGAGGGTCAGGCCCCGCGCTCGTAGCGGGGTAGCCATGATCGAGTGGAATCCGCGCTCCGCCGCGCGGGCGGATCCCCCCGTGCCGGCGGCGGCCCATCGGGGGAAGTCGGGGTCCTCTGCTCCGCACAGCACCGTCCGACCGCTGGCCAGGGCCCGTGCGGGGGGTGAGAGCGGCGGATAGGTGCCGTCCTCGCCGATCTCCGTGTCGGCCTCGGGCACCCCGTCGGCGCTCCGGTGCGCGACCCTGCGCAGCGCCACGGCGGCGTCGGCCGGACCGGGCGACGGTTCCTTCCCCCGGGTCACGGAGTCGAGCAGGTCCACACTGACGGAGTCGGCGAACCGCGGGACGGCCAGGGAGGCGAGTTCCCGAACCGTGCGCGTCACGTTCAGGGTGGTTCCGATGCGGGTGCCCGACTCGTTCAGCAGCGCCAGGCGCTGCCGCGCGGCAACCTGCTCGCTGCTGTCGAACGCCGCGGCCCCGACACCGGCCACCCGGCCGGTGCCGGGGTTGCGGACGGGCCACATGTCGATGGTCCAGGAGCGCCCCTGAGCGGACGGCGCGGCCGGGGCAAGGTGCTCGTAGCGCATGGGCTGGGACTCCTCGGCGACCCGGCGGACGCATCGCAGGAACTCCTCGTCGGCGCGGTCTCCGCCCAGCAGGTCCGCATACGGCCAGGTGCCCGCTTCAGCCGCCTGCCGCTGCCCGTCCTCGACAGCTCCGACGTGCCCTGCGGCCGTCCGCGTCCCCTCGCCGCCGGCGGGCCTGCCGGTCACGCGCCCCGCCGGTGAGGGCTGCTCGCCCTCGTGCGCGACCGCGTTCAGCTGCCAGGTGCGCGAGGCGGTGCTGTAGGTGGAGAGCGCCACGGAGGACTGGGCGAACGCCCACTCCACCATCAGTCGATCGTACTCCGCCTCGGCCGCACCCGCAGTGCCGGTCACGACGAACGCCCGGGCCGTTCCGTCGCCGCCCAAGGACGGCTGAAGGTGCAGGGTCAGATCGACGCGGTGGCCGTCGCGGTGCCTCAGTGCCGCTGTGCCGCTCCATTCCCGGGCTTCGATCAGGCGGAGCCCGGCGGCCTCGGGGGACTCCCTGTTGATCAGGAGGTCCGAGACGGGGTGCCCGACCACCTCCGGGGCGTCGTAGCCCAGCAGTTGCCGGGCCCCCTCGCTCCACCCTGTGACCATGCCCCCCACGCTGATGATGGCCGTGGGGACATCGGTCGACCACCCGGAGTGACGAGTTTCCGTCGGAGAAGTGGCCATTCTTGCTCAATTCCTTCGAGCAACGTTACGCACAGTCCCATGGTGCATGCGCGAGAGGAATCGAACAAGTTGCACTGTCACTCAACGGCCCGAGGCGCATCGGAGGCGTCATTCACGGACACGACGGGCCCGTCGGACACGATCCGCATGGGCGTCGTCGGCCACAGGGAGGGGGTGTGCCGGAGATCCATCCGCGGGGTCCGGCCACCCGGGCCGTCCGCACAGCCGCGTCCGGCCGTGCGGCCGACGATGTGGCACCTCCGCAACGGCCCCGTTCTCAGCCCGGGAACCGCACGTCCAGGGTGGATCCGTGGCGCAGGAAGACGGGGATGCGTTCCAGTGGAGCGTCGGCTGTCACGGTCCGGTCGCCGTCATGGACCGTTCCCGTGGCGGGGTCCACCCAGTCGGCGCCGGCCGGCAGGTGGACCCGGCGGCGCCGTTCGCCGAGCCGGGTCACCGGGGAGATCAGCAGGTCCGGGCCGCACAGGAACTGGTCCTCGACCGTCCACGCGGCAGGGTCGTCGGGGAAGTCGAAGAACAGCGGCCGGATGACCGGTGCACCGCGTTCCGCTGCGGAGGCCATCTGCTGGTGAAGATAGGGACGAAGGTCCTGGCGCAGCCGCAACTGCCGGGTCAGGATCCCGTAGGCCTCCTGCCCGTAGGACCAGAGTTCGTTGGGTCCCCCGTTCCGGCCGGCGGCGAAGGCGTCCCGCGGTTCGCGGTAGCCGTGCATCCGCAGCAGCGGGCAGAAGACGGCGAACTGGAACCAGCGGATGAGCAACTCCCGGTAGCCGGGGTCGTCCGGGTCACCACCGTGGAATCCGCCGATGTCGGTGGTCCACCACGGAATGCCGCTCAGGCCCGCGCTCAGCCCCGCGCGCACCTGCACCGCGAGTGCCTCGAAGGTGGCCGGGATGTCACCCGACCACAGGGCCGCCGCGTAGGCCTGGCTGCCGGCCCACGCGGAGCGCACCAGGCTGACGGGAACGTCGACGCCTTCGGCGCGCATGTGCTCGTAGAAGCCGCGCACATGTTCGCGCGGATACAGGTTGGCCACCGCCCGGCCGGGGCCAGCCGCGTACCGCAGGTTGCCGCATTGTTCGGGGTACATCTCCGGTTCGCAGGCGTCCAGCCACCACAGCCGGAAGCCGAGATCGTAGTAGTTGCGCTTGACGCGGCTCCAGAGGTACTCACGGGCCCGCTCGTCGGTGGGGTCGTAGAACACCACGGGCAGGGACTTGTGGTCGACCTGGCTGTCGGGGAAGACGTGCTGGAAGGGCTGGCCCTGCTCCGTTCTCAGCAGCAGCCGCTCATCCCGCATGGGCGCGTAGTTCTCGCTCAGGACGCTGACGGACGGCCACACGGACACCAGTGGCCGCACACCCATGCTCTCCAGTTCCGCCACCATGCCGGCCGGATCGGGCCAGTCGGCGGCGTCGAAGCACCAGTCACCCAGATGCGGCCAGTGGAAGTAGTCCACGGCAATCACCGACAGGGGAAGGCCCCGGCGCCGGTATTCGCGAGCGACGTCCAGCAGCTCCTCCTGTGTCCGGTAGCGCAGGCGGGACTGCCACAGGCCGAGGAACCGCTCCGGCAGCAGGGGAGCGTGCCCGGTGGCATCGGCATAGTTGCTCATGATGGCGCCGGGAGTCGGACCGGTGGTGACCCAGTAGTCGATCTGATCGGCGGCGTCGGCGACCCACCGGGTCTGCCCGGCGGCCAGCTCCACCCGTCCGACGGCGGGCAGGTTCCACAGCAGTCCGTAGCCTCGGGAGGAGAGGGTGAACGGGATGGTGACCTCCCCGTTGCGCTGCACCAGGTCGATCACCATGTGCTTGTGGTCGAGGCGCCCGTGGGAGTGCTGGCCCAGCCCGAAGAACCGCTCCCCCTCATAGGCGGCGAAGCGCTGGTCCAGCCGATAGCCGCCCTCGCCGACCGGTGTGAACTGGCGGGCGCCGGGCCAGGCGAAGTGACCGACGGACTCGCGCAACAGCTCGATGCCGTCCTGCGTGCGCACGAAACGCAGGAGGCCCCGGGGTGACAGCTCCACCCGCAGCCGCCCGACGGTGAGGATCCGACTGCCGTCGGGCCCCTCCGTCGACTCCGCCGCCGCGGCGGCGGGGGGCGCGGTCAGGGCTCCCGGCAGGTCGTCCCGCACACGGTGCCGGGCCGCGCGCACCCGGACACTGTCGGCACCCCAGGGCTCCACCCGCAGGACGTGCTCGGCGTCACCGAACTCGAGACGGACCGGCGGAGGGGAGGAGGCGGGAGGCGGGGAGCTGTTCCCGGCTGCGCCGGTGGCGGACGCGGAGGGTGCGGGCCTGGTGCCGTCGGACGGAGACACGCTGCTCCTATCTACAGGGCTGTCGTACGGGTCGGTGGCGGTGCGAGGGGCACGGGGCGGTTCGAGGGGCATGGGTGGCGGTTCGATGCGCAGTCAGTCCCTGACCACGCCACTGGTGAGCCCGACAGCGATGTGTCTCTGGACGACGGCCAGAAGCAGCGCGGCGGGCAGGGAAGAGATGACGGCCGTGGCCATGACCGAGTTCCAACTGGTGGTGTTGGTGCCGGCGCCGATGTAGTCGTACAGCCCCAGCGTGACCGGCTTCCAGGTGGTGGAGTTGAGATTGAGCGTGGTGGCGAACAGGAAGTCGCCCCACGCCAAGAGGAACGCGAAGAGGCCCGATGTGATCAGCGCATTGCGGGACACGGGAAGCACGATCCGCCAGAAGGTGCGTACCACGCCGGCACCGTCCAGGGCCGCTGCCTCCAGCAGGGACCGGGGGATGGCGATCATGAAGGCCCGCATGATGAGCACGGCGAAGGGGACGGCGAGCGTGGCGTCGGCCAGGATCAGCGCCAGTGCCGAGTTGAGGATCCGGGCGGACGCGAAGATGCGGTACAGCGCGTTGGCCATGACGATGCCGGGCACGAGCTGGACGACCAGCAGCACGCTCAGCAGCGTCCTGCCGCCCGGAGAGCGCAGCTGCGCCAGCGCGTAGGCCGCCGGAGCGGCCAGGGCCAGCGTCAGGAGCGTGGCGCCCACGGCGATGATCAGAGAGGCCAGCAGATGGCCGCCCTGCTGGGACAGCGCGTTCTCGTAGCCGCTGAGTGTGCCGTCGACGGGCAGCCAGTGCGGTGAGCGCCGGGCCAGCTGCTGATTGGTCTGGAAGGACGCGTTCACCATCCAGTACAGCGGGAACAGCATGACGGCGACGACGGCCACACCGAACGCGGATTTCGTCCACGCTGCTACGACGGCCCGGTTCCGTCGGCCGCGGACCGCCCCGGGCCGGCTCCGTGCAGCGCGGGCGGCGTTCATCCGCGGACTCCGGGTTCGGCGCGCAGCGTGCGCAGATACAGCAGGGCGAAGACGGCGGCCACGACGACGAGCAGAACTCCCGCGGCCGCACCGAGACCGAACTCCGACAGGCCGCCGAAGGACAGCTGGTAGGCGTAGGTGCTGATCGTGTTGGTGGCGTTGGCCGGGCCGCCCTTGGTCATCACCCAGATCACGTCGAAGACCTTGAGCGTGTAGATCAGGCCGAGCGTCAGAACGATGCTGATCACTGGCCTGAGCTGGGGCAGCGTGACATAGCGGAACTGCTGCAGGCGGCCGGCGCCGTCCAGGGAAGCCGCCTCGTACAGCTCCGTCGGGATGGCCTGCAGCCCGCCGTGGAGAATGACCATGTTGAACGGCACGCCGATCCAGATGTTGCAGAGCAGCACTGCGGCCATGGCGGTGTCGGGAGTGTTGAGCCACGGCACCGGGTCCTGGACCAGGTGGAGGGTGAGCAGGATCTGGTTGACGACGCCGTTGCTGGTGTCGAGCATCCACCGGAACAACGTGCCGGCGACGACCAGGGGTAAGAGCCAGGGGATCAGCATCAGCGACCGCAGCAGCCGGCTGAGCGGAAACGAGCGGTGAAAGAACACCGCCAGCCCCAGGCCGATCGTGAACTGGAAGAAGAGCGAGCCCGCCACGAAAACCACCGTGTTGACGACGGCTGTGGCGAAGGCGGGGGTGCTGAGCAGTTTGCGGTAGTTGGCAAAGCCGATGAACGGGGCATTGCCGCTGTAGAGGGAACTGATGTCGTAGTCCTGGAAGGACAGCACCACATTGCGGGCCAGCGGGTAGAGGTAGAACACCGCGACGAACACGACGACCGGCACGATGAACCCGGTCCCGAGCCGCCGGCTGCGAGCCGCCGGGGCCACGGAGCGGTCCGGCGGCCTCCTGCGGCCGACGGCCGCCGCCGGATGCCTGGGGAGTGCCGGCGCCACGGTTATGCGTCCGGGAGGGTCGTCGTCGGCGTGCACCGCACCCGGGTCAGCGGAGCGGTGCTCATTCCGTCGCCTGCTTCTGCGCGTCGGTCAGCGCCGCGCTGGGCGACTTGCTCCCCGACAGTGCGCTCTGCACCGCGGTCCACATCGCCTGCGAGTACTTCGGATATTCCGGCCCGACTTCCTCCGAACGGCCCTTGGCGCTTCCGATGGTGTCCACGAATGTCTTCATCGAGGGATCCACGTCCTGGAATTCCGCGGCCGCCTTCTCGTCGGACGGCACGTAATTGGTGAGCTTCGCCCACTCCAGACTGTTCTCCGTCGACACCATGCACTTGATGACCTCGCCCGCCTTGCGGGCCTTCTCCCCGCTGGTGCCGATCGCCCACACCTCGCCGCCTAGCGCACCGGAGGGAGTGCGCCCTGCCGGGGCGGGAACCGGTACGACGCCGAAGTCCTTCATCCCTGCCTTGCGCAGCAGGGGCAGCTCCCAGGGGCCATTGATCATCATGGCCAGTGAACCGTTCGCGAATTGCTCCCCGACATTCATCTGATTCCAGCTGAGCACATCCTCGGGCGCCGAACCGGAGTCGACCAGGTCCTTCAGGAGATCCAGCGCCGACACGGCCTGCGGAGAATCGAGATTCTTCAGGGAAGCACCGGCGCCGAAGAAGAAGGACTCGAACTGGAAACTGCCTTCTTCCGTGGCGGGCACGGCGAAGCCGATTCCGTGCACCGTGTCGCCCTGGGTCAGCTTCTTCGCCGCGGCGCGCAACTCGTCCCACGTGGCGGGCGGCTTGACACCCGCCTTCTCGAGCATCGAGGTGTTGTAGTACAGCGCCAGCTGGTTCACACCGGGCGCCACGCCGTACAGCTTCCCCTGGTATTCACCGGCCGCGACGACGTTCGGATACAGCCCGTCGGTCTTCACACCGGCCGGACCGAGGTCGGCGAGGGCTCCTGTGGCGGCGAGCTGCTGCAGGTCGGGATTGTCGAGGAGAATCAGGTCCGGCAGCGCCCGGCTGTTCGCCAACTGGAGCACTTTGGTGCGCAGGTCCGGCACGATCTGCCGCTTGACGGTGACCCCGGCCTTCTTGCCGCACGCGGCGAGCTGCGCACCCAGGGGGCCGCGCCCGGGTTCGGTGTTGTAGTAGTCCATTTCGGTCAGAGTGAGATTGTCGCCGTCCGTGGACTCGGGCGGCGAGCCACCGTCGCCGCAGGAGGTCAGCAGCAGACCGGCTGCGGCGGCCGTCGCCACCAGGGCCATGACTGGCCGGGAGCGACGGGACTTGGCAGAGATGCGCATGGTGACTCCAAGGGGAAACGGTGTGCAGGCGCTGATGTGCACGGCTCAGGCCTTCTGCCGACGCGAGGAGAGGCAGACACCGATCAGAACGCGACGAACCGCACAATCCGCAGCGAATCATCAGTAGACACTGCTCCTGGGCATGCCGGGCCTGCGACACGGAACTCCGGGCGAAAGCTCGGCGTCCAGCCCCGCAAGGCGGGGGTATCGCGAGAGCCGGGCACAGCGGCCGGCCTGCCGCGAGCGGCCGGATCAGGGCGGAGTGGAACATGAGTGGGAGGCGCTGCCGGTGGGAGGCGCTGCCGGACGGACCACCGAATGGAGCAGCGCCTCAACGGATTCACGAACCATTTCAATAGGGGCATTACAGGCATTCCTTACCAGCGATGTCAAGAAATACGCTGCATTTACCGCAAGAGGCATATCGACCGGGTGGAGAATCCGGTGGACCCCGCAGGAACTGAAGCGGGCCCCTGATCAGCCCTGCGGGGGCGGTCCCGTGATCAGCCCTGCGGGGGCGTCCCGTGATCAGCCCTGTGAGGACGGTCCCGGTGCGCGGCCGGCCCGGCGGAGAAAGCGGCGCAGCCGGTCCAGGGGCCAGGTGTTGATCACATCCTCCGCGGTGAGCCAGCCCCGCTGGGCCGTGCCCACGCCGTAGCGCAGGCAGTCCAGGTGGAGGGTGGAGTGCGCGTCGGTGTTCACGGCGAACTTCACGCCGTACCGCTTGGCCGGCAGGATGTTCTCGTCGGACAGGTCGAGGCGGTCGGGGTGGGAGTTGATCTCCAGGGCGGTTCCGGTGCGGGCGCAGGCGGCGAACACCGCGTCGAGATCGAGGTCGAGCGGCTGCCGCTTCCCGATGAGGCGGGTGGTGGGGTGCCCGATGATGTCGACGTACGGGTGCTCGCAGGCGCGGATGAGCCGCTTGGTCAGGGCGTCCCGGCTCTGGTTGAAGTGGGAGTGCACCGAGGCGACGCAGAGGTCGAATCCGGCGAGGAACTCCTCCGGCCAGTCGACGTTCCCGTCCGGGTCGATATTGAGCTCGGTGCCGTGCAGCAGCCGCATCCGGCGGTGCCTGCCATCGAGTTCCCGCACCCGCTCCCGCTGGGCGAGCATCTTCTCGTCGGTCATCTGCTGCATGTACAGGTTGGGCGCGTGGTCGGTGACGGCGTAGTACCGGTGGCCGCGCCGGGCGGCGGCTTCGACCATGTCCTCCAGCGTCGCGACGCCGTCGGTGAGGTCGGTGTGGGTGTGCAGGTCCCCCCGGATGTCCGCCTCGGTGACCAGGTCGGGCAGCTCGTCGCGCAGCCCGGCGGCGACCTCGCCGCGGTCCTCGCGGAGCGGGGGCGGGATCCAGGGGAGGCCGAGACGGGCGTAGACCTCCTCCTCGGTGCGGGACACGATCCGCCGCCCGCTCCGGGCGTGGAACAGGCCGTACTCGGAGAGCTTGAGCTTGTGGCGCACGGCCATCTCGCGGGTGCGGATGTTGTGCGCCTTCGAGCCGGTGAAGTACTGCAGGCCGGCGCCCCAGGAGTCCGGGGGCACCACGCGCAGGTCGATCTGGAGGCCCTTGGTGGTGCGGATCGAGGTCTTCTTCGCGCCGTGGGCGATGGTCTCGGTGGTGAACGGGAGGCGGGTGAAGGCCGCCATGAACGGCTCCGAGCGCTCCGCCGCGACCAGGATGTCGACATCGCCGATGGTCTCGCGCATCCGGCGCAGCGAACCGGCGTACGCGCACCTCTCGCAGCCGGGCAGCGCGGACAGCTCGGCCACGATCTCCTCGGCGACCTCCATCGCGGTGTCGATCTGAACCCGGTCGCCGGCGGCCTGCATCAGGGAGATGCCGTGCAGGATGTTCTCCTCGGTCTTCGCCCCGAAGCCCTTGAGGTCGCGCAGCCGTTCCTCCGCGATGGCGTCGCGGAGTTCGGGGACGGAGGCGATGTGCAGGTCCTCGTAGAGCGTCAGGGCCTTCCTGGGCCCGAGGGTGGGGATGGCCATCAGCTCCCGCACTCCGGCGGGGATGCGCGCGCGGACGTCCTCGACGGCGGGCATCCGGCCGGTGCGCAGGTACTCGGTCACCTTGTCGGCGATGGAGCGGCCCACGTTGGGGATCTCGCGCAGGCCCGCGGCGTCGAGCCGGGAGACGTCGGTGTGGTACCCGCCGATGGCCCGTGCGGCCTTCTCGTAGGCGCGCGCCTTGAACGCGTCTCCGCCGGTGATCAGGACGAGGTCGGCGTACTCCTGGAGCAGAGCCTCGACGTCCTTGTTGGGTCGGGCCACGTCCCAAGTCTAGATCCGGGGCGGGTGCCGGGCCCTCGTGCCCGCGGTGGTGTGTGTGGGCGCCGGACGCGGGGCCGAGGTACGAACCCGGCGCCCGCCCGGGTCGGCACCGGCCGACGGGGCCCGCCCCGGGTCGCGGCCTACGGACCCCGTGCCGGGTGGGTGCCGTGCGGGCCCGCGCACCGGGGGCCGGTGTCCGGCGGACCGGCCCCCGCCGCGGGCGTCGCCCCTCGGGGCGCTCGGGTCACATCGCCAGATGTGCCCGCAGGTGCGTGACCTCCTCGATCTCCACCCCCGCCTTGGCGAGCAGCTGCCGGGCGAGGTCGTTCAGCGCGCGGGCCGCGGCGATCTCCTCGCCGACCCGTGGCTGCTCCGGGTCGTCCGGGTGGCGGTTGGCCCGCCCGTGCGCCCGCAGCTCCGTCCCGTCCTGCACGCGCAGCAGGGCGGCTGCTTCGGTCTTGTTGTCGACCTCGCGGAACTCCATGTCGACATGCCATCCGGTGATGGTCTGCATGACAGTCACCTCCAGCTCAGTTTCCAGGATGCGCCTCGGGGTGCCTCCGGGTCGACGCCGGGCGCGCGACGCCCGCGGGGGTCGTGGGGCGGACCCCGGCGAGATGTTTCAGGAACCAGTCCCGGGCGAGGTCCGACACGGCGTCCAGGGCGCCGGGCTCCTCGAAGAGGTGGGTGGCCCGCGGTACGACGGCGAGCCGGTGTTCGCAGGTCAGCCTGGTGCCCGCCTGGCGGTTGAGGTCGAGCACGGTGGTGTCCCGGCCGCCCACGACGAGCAGGGTGGGCGCGGTGACGTCCGCGAGCCCCGGGCCGGCGAGGTCGGGCCGCCCGCCGCGGGAGACCACGGCGGCGATGCCGCAGTCGCCCTGCGCGGCGGCCCG
>NZ_JBEOXS010000090.1:0-21066 GCF_040296705.1 Streptomyces sp. NPDC002055 | reverse complement strand
CGCCCGGAAGATCACCTTCTCAGCATGTGAAGGTGTGCAGGTCAGAAGCTTGAAGCATAGTCACGTGCTGCAAACATATTGAGACGACATAGCCGCAGGGGGCACGGGGCACGATCGTGTCAGCGACCGGCTCGGGCAAGACGATCACGGCCGCCGCGTGCGCGCTGGAGTCGTTCGCGGACGGCCGGATCCTCGTGACCGTGCCGACCCTGGACCTGCTCGCGCAGACCGCCCAGGCCTGGCGCCTGGTGGGCCACCGGGCGCCGATGGTCGCGGTGTGCTCTCTGGAGAACGACGCGGTGCTGGGCTCGCTGGGGGTGCGGACCACCACGAACCCGATCCAGCTCGCCCTGTGGGCGGGGTCCGGGCCGGTCGTCGTGTTCGCCACGTACGCCTCCCTGGTGGACCGCGAGGATATCGACGCACCCGAGGGCCAGCGGAAGGTGCGCGGGCCGCTGGAAGCCGCCCTGGCCGGCGGGGAGCGGCTGTACGGGCAGCAGATGGAAGGCTTCGATCTGGCGGTCGTGGATGAGGCTCATGGAACCGCCGGTGATCTGGGGCGGCCGTGGGCGGCGATCCATGACAACCGGCGGATCCCGGCGGGCTTCCGGCTCTACCTGACCGCGACCCCACGCATCCTGGCCGCGGCCCGGCCCCAGAAGAGCGGGGGCGGCCGGGAGCTGGAGATCGCGAGCATGGCCGACGACCCGGACGGCACGTACGGCGCGTGGATCGCCGAGCTCGGGCTGTCGGAGGCGATCGAGCGCCAGATCCTCGCCGGGTTCGAGATCGACGTCCTCGAGATCCGCGACCCCTCACCCGTCCTCGGGGAGTCGGAGGAGGCGCAGCGGGGCCGGCGTCTGGCGCTCCTGCAGACCGCGCTCCTGGAGCACGCCGCCGCGTGGAACCTGCGCACCGTCATGACGTTCCACCAGAAGGTCGAGGAAGCCCGCGCGTTCGCGGAGAAGCTACCGGAGACCGCAGCCGAGCTGTACGTCAACGACGCCTCTGATGAGGGCCTGGCGGCCGCGGACAAGCTCCCCGCGTCGTCGATCGACGCCGGGTTCTACGAGCTGACGGCCGGCCGCCACGTACCCCCGGACCGGGTGTGGTCGGCCTGGCTGTGCGGCGACCACCTCGTCAGCGAGCGGCGAGAAGTCCTGCGCCAGTTCGCAGGCGGCACCGACGCCGCCGGGCGCCGGGTCCACCGAGCCTTCCTCGCCAGCTGCCGCGTCCTCGGAGAAGGCGTCGACATCACCGGCGAACGCGGTGTGGAAGCCGTCTGCTTCGCCGACACCCGCGGCTCCCAGATCGAGATCGTCCAGAACATCGGCCGCGCACTCCGCCTCAACAAGGACGGCAGCACCAAAGTGGCCAGGATCATCGTGCCCGTCTTCCTGAAACCCCGCGAGGACCCCACCAACATGGTCGCCAGCGCCTCGTACCGCCCCCTTGTAGCCGTACTCCAGGGCCTGCGCTCGCATGACGAACGTCTGGTCGAGCAGCTCGCCTCCCGCGCCCTCAGCAGTGGGAAGCGCAAGGTGCACCTCCGGCGCGATGAAGAATGGCGGATCGTCGGGGCCGGCAGCGACGGCGAGGACCAGGAGCAGGACGACACCGACGCCGCTGCCGGGCCGGCCCTGCTCCACTTCCCCTCTCCCCGCGACGCGGCCACCATCGCGGCCTTCCTGCGTACCCGCGTCTACCGGCCCGAGTCCCTGGTCTGGCTGGAGGGCTACCAGGCGCTGCTGCGTTGGCGGGCGGAGAACAAGATCACCGGCCTCTACGCCGTCCCCTACGACACCGAGACGACGGTGGGCGTCACCAAGGACTTCCCGCTGGGCAGGTGGGTGCACCACCAGCGAAAGGCACTGCGGGCCGGGGAACTGGAACCGCGACGCAAGGAGCTGCTGGACGCCCCCGAGGCCGGGATGGTCTGGGAGCCCGGCGAGGAAGCCTGGGAGAACAAACTCGCCGCGCTCCGCTCCTACCGGCGAGCCACCGGCCACCTCGCCCCGCGACAGGACCAGATGTGGGGCGAGGGCGACGCAATGGTGCCCATCGGGCAGCACATGGCCAACCTCCGGCGCAAGGGCACGAAGAACGGCCTGGGCAAGGACCCGAAGCGGGCGGAGCAGCGTGCGGCGCAGCTCACCGCGATCGACACGGACTGGAACTGCTCGTGGCCCCTGGACTGGCAACGCCACTACCGCCACCTCGCCGACCTCGCCGAGGACGAGCCTGGTGGGGTGCTGCCCGACATCCAGCCCGGCGTACTGATGGACGGCGACGACATCGGGCGGTGGCTGGAGCGGCAGAAGAAGCCGGCCACCTGGGCGCAGCTGTCCACCGAGCAACAGGAGCGGCTGTCCAGGCTGGGCATCAAGCCCGTTGAGGCGCCGTCTCCCGCCCCTGCGGCCACGCGTGCGACGAAGGGCCCGAGCAAGGCGCAGCAGGCATTCCAGCGCGGACTTGCGGCCCTCGCGCAGTGGGTGGAACGGGAAGGCGCCCACCGGCCTGTACCCCGCGGCCACGCTGAAGAAGTCGCGGTCGACGGCGAGACGGAACCGGTGACCGTGAAACTGGGCGTATGGACATCGAACACCCGCGCGAGGCGCGACAAACTCACACAAGAACAGCGCGCCGCACTGCAGGCGCTGGGCGCCGAATGGGCATAGAGGTGGAACGCAAGAATTGAAGGAGCGGTCGGCATTCGCACCCATGTGCGATCTTATGAGCATGTATTGATCCAGTTACGTGCTGTCTCTAGAGTGACGGCATCGTGACAGAGAAGATGCCCCACTCAGCGGCTGGCCAGATGCTGGGCTACCTCTACCAGTGCAAGTGGGCGTTGGTGGAGCTGGCGCAGCGGTGGTTCAAAGACGCAGAGGCCGCGCTGCGCATGGAGATGCTGGACGACATTGACCTGCTGCACGGGTCAGTGCCTGTCGAGCTTGTGCAGTCGAAGCATCATGGCGGCCAGGGAGAGATCGGCTCGACCAGTGCTGATCTGTGGCGTTCAGTCAATTCCTGGTGTGATGCCTTGGAGATCCTCGGAGATGCGCCTTTGCCGCTGCTCCGTTTGGTCACCACTCAGCGGGTCGCTGCCGGGAGCCTTCTGGAGAAACTGCGGGCCGATCCGCAGACGCGTGATGTAGCCGCAGCTCTGGCAGCTCTTGAGGAGCTCGCTGGTGATGCCGAGGGGCCAAAGACGACCCGCCCTTGGCGGGAGCGCTTCCTCCGGTGCACTCCAGTGGTCCGGGAAGCTCTGGTGGGCCAGATCGTCGTGGATGATCTGGCGCCTCGAGTGTCAGAGGTGGACTCTAAGCTCCGTGAAGTGATCGGCGTATGGAAAACGGATGAGGGCCAGAGCCAGGAGATCCTGGAGGAGTTGAAGGGCTGGTGGTGGGGGGTCTCCAAAGAGATGCTCGACTGCTCCAACCCTAGCCGGAGAGCATCTGTTTCCGCCGAGGAACTGCGCACGAAGATCGACTACGTGATGAGCAAGTACGCGCAGACCTCGTTGCCCATCAGCGACCGGCTGGAACGGCTCACCGAGGAAGAGGTGGCCCGGTACCAGGACCGCGTCTTCGTTGCCCAGCTCCAGCTCCTGAAACTGGGGCGCCAGAGCATCCGATTCCATCTCGGCGAGTATCACCACGCATGGACCCATCGATCCCGCTGGCTCCACCGCCACTACGTCGATCAGAGCGAACTCGACCAGTTTGAGGCAGATCTCCGGCGTGAATGGGAGCAGGTGTTCTCCAAACGCGCTGACGCCTTCGATGCCGGCGAGTACGGAGCCGATGCGGTCACGGCCGGTGTGGACATTCTGGACAAGGCCATGGCTGCTGCAGAGACATTGCGGCTGCGGCCGCAGGTGGAGAAGCGGTGGGTCGCCCGCGGCACGCTTCATGCTCTGGCCGATCTGGCCACGCAGGACGACGACCCGGTGGGCTGGCATCCCGATTTCGAGAACCTGCTGTCCCGGTCGTCCGATACTGCTGACGGGGAGGAATAGCCATGTCGGCTCCCGCGCGTCAACTCCCTGAAGCTGCGGCGCTGTTCAATCCCGCCTTCGGCGCGTATGTACTGGCGCACTGCGTAGCGGCCCACATGGCCGCGGGCCCCAGTCTTCCTCTTCCCTTGCCGAGCAGCTTCCTGGTCCTTCCCCTGGTGCTCCCGCCGGACTCCCGCGCCGCGAGATCGCCCCCGGCAGCGCAGCCGGCTTCGTGGAGGGAGCGATGGCCTACCGGCGGGCGGGCTACCGGGGGGAGCTGGTGGTGCTGGCTGTACGAGCGGCGGACTCCCGGCAGGGCACCGCGGTGCGCTGTGCCGATGTGGACCGGCTGGGCGGCCGTGGCCGGTTCACCACCGCGCAGGGACACGATCAGCACTTCGCCGTGCTCGCCGATGCGGTCGCTGCGGCCGAGCAGCAGGCGGTGGCCGACTCCGTCATGGTGTGGGGGCGCGACGGTACCGTCCTCTACCGCAACGACCGCACCTCTGAGGGCTCCTGGTCACGGCCGGGAACCGTGGCGGATGTGCTGCTCGCCGAGCAGAACCGTCCCTACACCTCCCAGGAGGCGGCACGGTTCTGGGCCCTCCAGCGCCGACTGCGCACCGAGCTCCCGCACTTCCGCCACGACCTGGAGCAGGTCGCCCGCCTGGCCCGGACGTGGGCGGTGACGGCGGCGCCATCATGGGGGTCGTCCAGGTCGGCGGACCAGGTCGCCGCGACCAGTCCGGCCTCCACGATCAGGGCCTCGGTCCGGCACCGGTAGCCGCAGGCTTCTCACAGCCCGGCGGCCTGCTCCTGGCTGCAGTCCTCGCACGGCCGCGCCTGCCGGAGTGCGTCGGGCGGCCGCGGCCGTGCGTTCGCGCTCCGCCCGCTCTCGGGCGGCGGCATGCGTGCCCGCCGGATCGAGGCCGCCGGTTTGTGCGAGGGCTGCCGCCGCAGCCCGCCGGCTCACTGTGGTCAGCGCATGACCAGTGACGGTGTAGTCGCGGACAAGGTAGTCCGCGCGGCATGGGACTCGTACCGGATCTTAGAGAAGCGCACGCCTGAGAAGGAGCGCCAGCAGGCGCAGCAGCGTGTCCAGGCCGCGATGGACGCCTACGGCCGGGAGGAGGTGTCCCGGGGCGCGGTCTTCCTGGTGGGCGTGCTGGCCGCGCACATCATCGGCCGGCAGGACGACCCGGAGGAGGACCGCCTCGATCCGCTCAGTGATCTGATTCCGGCCGTGATCCGTAAGCTGCCCGGCTTCGAGCTGGCCGACCCGGCGCAGGTACCGATGGTCACCGGCGTCCTCATGGCCGCGGCCATGGGCATGGACACCGTGGCCTGGCGCGACCAGTTCGGGACGATCCCACCGAAGGAAGCCCTGGTACACAACTTCGTGCTCTGGCTGCTCGCCGACCTCTTCGACAGCATGGTCGAACAGCCTGGTGCCACCGACCAGCTCATGCGGGAGACCTTCAAATCCCTGGCGGTCGAACGCGGTTGATACCCGGATCCCTTACCGCCCCCGGCAGCTCCAAGCCGGGGCGGAGCGTTGTTACGGGTGGCTATCGGAGCCAGGTGATGGTGAGGACGGACAGGCGGCGCAGGGGGCGGTTCACCCAGTAGGTGAGGGAGAGCTGGCCGACGGAGGCGTGGCGGACGTCTTCGCCCTCGGGGTCGTCGGCGTTCCACTGCCGGAAGCCCCACGGGTCGGCCGGCGGCGGCGTCCAGGACGTCCCACACCGTGTTTCGGCGTGCTCGGGCAGGGTGTCGAGGACCTTGGCGGCCGGGGCGGAGAAGCAGACCGCATACGGCTGCTGTGCGGTCACCGGCGCCGCCCGCGGAGCTCCGCCATGTCGATGAACCCGGCGTCTTCGTAGCCGGAGGCGACGAACGCGTCGACGGCCGGGGCGTGCGCGATGCGGCCCTGCCAGTCCTGGACGACTCGTACAGCCCACCAAGGGAGAACGTACGCCGCGATTCCTCGAGCGCGGCCGACCACTCCCGCTCGAAGGCCGGCACCCAGGTGTCGGCGCGCCGGTCGGCGCGCAGTTGGGCGAGGAGTTCGGCCGGCGCCCCGGGCGCAGGGGCGTACGGCGTGACGGGGGCGTGGTCGGGCCGCGCGCTCATCGGCTGCTCTTCCTCTTCTTCATCAGCAAGGCACGGCCACACACGGCTGTGTCGTCTTCCGTTCCCCAGCTGCAGAACCCGACGAACGGCAGATCGTGGGACGTGAGTGGAATCAGCCCTGCCCATCCTTCGCCGTGTTCGCGGCAGAGCAGAACGTCGGACAGATCAGGGTGCTGGTACGCCACGATCTGGTCGGGCTGCGCGCTCATCCGGTCCTCCCGGCGGGTCGTCACCTCACGGTACGCGCGCCGGGTGGCCGTGGATGCGGGCATGAGCAGATTCCTCCTAGACGAGTGGATCCGAAGTGATCAGTGGTCATGCGCGATGAGTGACCGGGCGCGCGGGTGCGCGGCTGGGCTCGCTGTCCGTCGGCGCAACTGCGCTCAGTGCGGGAAGTGGTGCGGCAGCTCCGTGGTGAGCGCGGCCGCCGCGGGGGAGAGCCAGCGCCGACGGTGGCGGGCCAGTTGGACGGTGACGTCGGGGAACTGCGGGCCGGACACCTGCGTCAGGCGGCCCGCTGCGAGCGCGTCCGCGACATTGGCGCGGGCCAGCAGGCTGAGGCCGAGGCCCGCGGCCACGCAGGACCTGGCGGCCTCCAGACTGCCGAAGCGCGTGATCCGGGGCTGCGCGCCCTTGGCGGCGGCGAGCAGCCACTCGATGAAGCGGTCGCTGTACGAGCAGCCCTGCTCGTGCAGGAAGTAGTCCTCGCGGGCCAGCTCCGCCCAGTCGGTGGGTGAGTCAGTGGCGCTGCGGGCGACGGGGTGCTCGGGAGAGCAGACGAGTACCAGCGGCTCGCGGGCCAGCGGCGTGCACTCGATGTCGCGGAAAGCCGCATCGTCCTCCAGCAGCAGGGCCAGGTCCAGCTCGCCGGTGCGGAGCGCGGCGACGGCGGTTGCAGTCCCCATCGTGCGCAGGTCCACCTCGATCCCGGGGTGGCTGCGCCGCAGCGCGGCGATGACTCCCGGCAGCCTCGCGGACACCAGCGTCTCGCCGGCCGAGAGCACCACGCGTCCGGTCACCTGACCGCCCGCGCCCCCGGCCGAGGCGGCGACCGCCCGCAGCTGGGACTCGGCCTCCAGCACCGCCTCCGCCTGCGCCAGCACCTCGCGTCCGGCGCCGGTGAGCACCACCCCGCGCGGCAGCCGGTCGAACAGGCGCAGGTCGAGCTCCTTCTCCAGCGCCTGCACTTGGGCGGTGACGGTGGACTGGACGAGGTGCAGGCGCTCCGCGGCGGCGGTCAGGTTCTCGGTCCGGGCAACGGTGGCGAAGGTGCGCAGCAGTCGGGTGTCCATGCCGCCGACGATAGCGTTTGCCATCGGATATACCGATGGATTCAATCGGTATCCATCGCTTGTATGGATGTCTCTGCAGTGCCACGGTAGGGGCATGAGCCTGAAGACACACCCCGAAATCCTGCGCTACACCGCCTTCACCACCGACCCCGCCGGTGGCAACCCGGCCGGCGTCGTACTCGACGCGGCCGCGCTGGACGATGCCGCCATGCTCGCGACCTCCGCCGAAGTCGGCTACTCGGAGACCGCGTTCGTCACCGCCGCGGACCACGCGGCGCGCCGGTTCCGGCTGCGCTACTTCAGCCCGCTTGCCGAGGTCGCCTTCTGCGGCCACGCAACCGTCGCCACCGCGGTGGCCCTAGCCGAGCGGATCGGCCCCGGCCCGCTCATCTTCGACACGCCGGTGGGTGAGATCGCCCTGGACACCTCTGCAGAGCCCGGAGGCTCCGTGACGGCGACGCTCACCAGCGTCCCCACCCGCTCCCGACCGGCGAGCGACGAGGAGGTGAACGCCTCCCTTGCGGCCCTGCACTGGTCCCCGGAAGACCTTGACCCGGCACTCCCACCGCACGTCGCCTTCGGCGGAAACGAGCACCTGGTCCTGGCCGTGGCCACCCGCGAGCGTCTCGCGGCCCTCGACTACGACTTCGACGCTCTGGCCGAGGTGATGCACCGTCACGGCTGGACCACGCTCCAGCTGGTCTGGCGTGAGGCCCAGGAGCTCTTCCACGCCCGCGACCCCTTCCCGATCGGCGGTGTCGTCGAGGATCCGGCCACCGGCGCCGCGGCCGCCGCCTTCGGCGGTTACCTGCGCGCCCTCGGCGCCCTCCCGCCTACCGGTGCCTTCACCATCCGCCAGGGGGAGGATCTCGGTCGGCCCAGCCTGCTCCGGGTCGAGGCATCCACCACGGACCCGCGCGTGCGGGTGAGCGGGCAGGCGGTGGCGATCGTGGGTGCAAGCGCGAGCACCGGCGAGGGAGAAGCCTGAGCGTACCGAGGGCGCTGCACGCAACGTTCATTCACACCGCACGCAGAGTTGAGGCACGCTCTGCACACGACCGTCCGGTTCCCGCGCCCGCGTAGGTCCGCAATTCCGGCCCCCGGGAAAGGGCGAGGGCCTCAATGATCAGTTTGTGACGACCGACCTTGAGACCCTCTTGACCGCACTGTACGTAAAGATCGACGACGAGATCGGAGGAACGCGATGGATGGGCAGGCCGCCCCTGCTCAGCGACTCCGAACTCGTCTGTCTTGCGGTCGCACAGGCACTCCTTGGCCACCGCTCCGAGGCCCGCTGGCTGCGCTACGCGAGGAAGCACTTGAGCGGCATGTTCCCGTACCTGCCCCAGCGCGCGGGCTACAACAAGCGGCTCCGTGCGGCGCTTCCGCTGGTCAAGCGCATGATCCGGGAACTCGCCCGGGACAGCGACTTCTGGACCGACACAGTCTGGATCACCGACTCCACCCCGGTGCCGTGCGGCATGTCCCGCCCGACCGTCAAACGCTCGAACCTTGCCGGCTGGGCTGGCTACGGCTCTTCTCGTCGGCAACGGCTGGACCGGGCAGCGCCGGCGCCCACGCTGACCAGTCGTCACTCGGCAGCCAAGTTCTCCTTTCGCCACCTCCACCGCCAGAGCTCGTCGGCCCGATGGTCATGCTCGAAGCCCTTGTCAAGAGGCCCCACCCTCTCGATCGCCTCGGCGGTGCGTGGGTCGTCGCGCAGGGCGAGACCGTAGGCGGCTTCCAGACGCACGAGTTGGTTGTCCTCGCCGAGCAACGCCGCCAGAGCGTCGGCTACGGCAGGCGTACGGTCCCGGGAGCCGGCCAGCGCCGCCGCGGCCGCACCCCGCACGTCGGCATCCGGGTTCTCGCTCAGCACGAGCAGCGCCCGGGTGATCTCTGGGAAGAGTTCGTCGTCCAGCATGCTGGCCCTACACGCCCTGAGCCGCACCTCGGCGTCCGGGTCGCGCATGAGGGTGAGCAGAACGGTCTTGGCCGCAGGGCTGCGGGCAACGTAGTCCGCGGAAAGGGCGTAGGGCACTTCGCGGCGCACGCGCGGGTCGGGATGATCGGCATAGCGGAGGCCGATGGCCTCCTGGCCCGGATGGCCGTGCTCGGTAAAGGCGTCGAGCACCTTCGCGAGTACCTCGTCCTCCGTCTCCTCGGCCGCCCAGGCGGCCAGGAGTTCGCTCTCCTTCTTCTCGTAGTAGGGGCTGGGGTGGGGACCCCGCCACATCCGCAGGTAATCCGCCACGAACCGGCGATGCGCCGGGTCAGGGTCGTGGCGATGGGCCACCACGGCCGACCAGGTCTCGAAGCTGCGGCGTTGAGTGAGGATCCAGCAGACCGTCGACCAGTTCACATAATCCTCGTCTGGCGGTTCAACAGCACGAGCGATCAGTTCATCGACGGGAGTCAGGATACGGAACGCCCACTCCAGTGAGGTCAGGATGGCACCGTGCCCAGCCCGTACGGCGAGGCCGCCGAGCGAGACCTGATCGACCCAGTCGTATTCGCCGTCCTGAATTCGGACCGTCGCGGCCGGACCCGACGCGCCCGTCCTGCGCCGCAGCTCTTCGGCCGCGCCCGTCTCATACCAGCCCCGGGCCAAGGCAAGGAGTCCTTCACGGGCGGCTTCCGAAAGCCGCAGACGGGGCTCCTTGCCCAGCACCTCAGAGAAGACCGCCAGGGAGCCTCCGTCGACGGCGCGCCACAGCGGTGTGGTCCCGTCTGGCAGCATCCGGTCAGGGTCCGCGCCGCCCTCCACCAACGCTTCGACGACCGGCTCGTCATACGCCGCCACGGCCCCATACAGCACCGGAAGCCCGTCCGCGGCCACCGCATCCGGATCCGCGCCCCTATCCAGCAGATCCCGCACGGCCTCGGAATCCCCCGCCTGAACCGCCGCCCTGAGGCGAACGTCGAGTCCACCCTCGCCCATACTCGCGTCCCCCACTCCGAATGCCATCGCCAGCCCGCCGGTCGTGGTCCGCGCCGCCGCCGGTGAGGACCTTGACCGCCACCAGCCGGTCGACCTTGGGATCGTGCGCCTTCCAGACCTGACCGAAGCCGCCTTCACCGATCGGCCGGATCAGCCGATAGCGGCCGTCCAGCACGGTCTCTGCCTGCACGACTCCCCCTCTTTCGGCGCGCACCGCGACAGCAGCGCACGGTGTACCCGTAACGCTACGCGGGGACAACCACCAGTAACAGGGTGAGCTGATCTATCCAGCTGGCTCAGGCGGTGGTCCGCAGTCCAGCCGGCTCCGGGATGCCGGTCGTCGTCCCCAGTTCCCGGGTCGCACGCTCCTGCCGGGCCCGGCGCAGGGCGGCGGCCTCGGTGGCCGCGGCCTGGCGGAGGCGCTCATCATCTGGGTGATCGCGGTGCCGAGCCCGAGTGGCTCCCGTCCCTCGCCCCGCACCACGGGGCCGGTGCGCCGCCGGGGCTTGTCCGGGCGGCGCATCGCCGTTCTTCTTCGCCGCTTCCGGGCGGCGACCAGGGCCCGGCGAGCGAGGTCGACCCCGCTCGGCTCGGTGCTCACGCGGTGACCGCCCCCGGGACGTGTCGCCGCTCAGAGGGCGCGGCGAGCTCGGGCAGCTGGTCCGTCCACGGCACGGCCGCGGGCCTGCTCGGTACGCGCCGATGCGAGGCCTGGCTCTCCCGCCGCCCGGACACACGGGCACTCACCGGCCCTGACCTGGACGAGGGCCGTGGGCTGGCCGATGAGGTCCTGTCCACGGTGACGGAGTTCAACGGCATCCTCGACCAGAAGGTGACCGTCGCACTGGCCGAGTGCGTCCGCGTCAGTACTCCCGATCTCGCCTTCCGCCTGCTGCTCCAAGCCCTGTCCATCAAGAGCGCCGCGATGTTCCCGGACGCCGTGAACGTGTCCGAGGCTCAATACGCAAGGCTGGAAGCCCTGGGAAGAGCGTTCCACTACGGGGAGTTCGTAGTAGGCGACGTCGAGCACCTCACCGAATAGGCCAGCACCCGAGGAGCTCGCCCTCACCGCCGGAGAACCACCGTCGGCCCGCATCCTTCGTCAAGGGTGCGGGCCGACCGCGCGCCCTGGCCTCAGAACCGCTATCCGCTGGTCACCGGGGGACGCCAATCCGGTGCGCGGGGACGTTCACCTGGTGTTCGCCTCGGGTCGGGCGGCGGGCCGGCACCGACGGCGCCCTCCCGCCGCCCTCGGCTGTGGCGGCGCCGGCCTCGGCCTCTTCCTCGAAGACGACCGGGTCCTCGATTCCGGCGTCTGCCAGGACGAGGTTCTGCCGGGCGGTCGACTGCTGGTCGGTCGACACCCGCTTGTAGACGAGATTGGCCACGCTCTTCCCCTCTTCTGCGCCGCATCGGACCTCGGCTGTCTTCTAACCCTGTCGTCAACTGCCATCGGATCTCATTGGATCCGAGTCGTCGTCAGGCCCCGAAAATCTGGGGTTCATTGGGCGTCCACCCAACCTGTCGTCATTCGATCGTTTGCCGACGGAGAGGGCGGCCGGGGCGAGGGTGCGGCTATTCTGGCAGCGGTCTGTCCTGGACGACGTTCTTCATGACCAGGTGGAAGTCAGGCGTTGGACGCCTGGGAGTCGGACGAGCTGCTGGTCGTAGAGCTGCTGTGCTGATCCGAGCCCTCAGCCCGAACCGGCGACCAGTGCCTCGCCGAGCGGGGTGCGCCGGTAGAGCACCGACCGTCCGGACCGGGCGCGGACGAGCAGCCCCGAGCCTCGCAGGATGGAGAGGTGGTCTCCTACCGCGCCGGGTGCCATGGCGAGGCTTCGGGCGAGGTGGCTGGTACTGGCCGGGGCATCCAGCGCCAACAGCAGCCGGGCTCGGGCTCGGCCGACCAGCGCGGTCAGCGCGTCCGGTTGGGGGACGGTCTCCTGTTCGCCCCACAGGGCGGCGGTGCCGCGGGCACGATAGATCAAGGTCCTGGGCCAGGGGTCTTCCAGGTGGGCGGCGATATGCCCGACGAAGACCGAAGGGATCAGCAGCAGCCCGTCGCCGCTGAGGCGGACTGTTCCGCCTCGGAAGAAGCCGACCTCGATACCGCCGGCGCGCCAGGCGATGCCCGGGTGCAGGCTCTCGATGGTCGTGGCCCATCCGTGTTCGCCGATCGCACCCACCCGGTGCACGACATCGCGCTCACAGATCGCGCGCAGTTGTGGCCAGTCCGCGGCGAGCATCTCGTGCCATGCCCGGTCCATCGCCTCGGCGATCCTGGAGACGGCGTCCGGCGAATCCAGCACCGCGCGTACGCGGGGATTGCGGGCGGACGGGCCGGTCGCGGTGGTGGCGAATTCGTGGCGGGCCGCTTCCAACGGTGTGGCCCGGATCATGGCCAGGTCGTCTGCCCAGGTCTGGTTGAGGCCGCGCGGAGGCGGGGCGACGAAGTTCGGTCCCGATTGCGGGGCCTGCAGAGCGAGGGCGGCGTCCAGTTCGGTCTCGCGGCGAAGCCGTTCAAAGGCCGGCATGAGCCGGGCGGCCCAAGCTCGCGGCAGCGGCTGGCCCTGGCCGATGAGCGAGCGCAGCAGCAAGCAGAGGTCCAGCGCGGGCGACAGCGCGAAGCGGCTGCGCAGCAGGTCCTCGACGGAGACTTCGAAGCGCAGCACCCTGCCATGCTACCGCGGGACATTGTTCCAATTCGTCCAGCGACGAATCATTGGTGAGCGGCGTGGGCGCACGGCGAGGCTGCGCGTCATGACCCCAACCGCCGAGCCCGCGCAGGGCAACCACTGTGCCACCTACCGGGAGGTGCTGGCCGAGCCGCGGTTCCGGCTGCTCTTCTCAACCCGCGCCGTCGCGATCACTGCGGACGCGCTGCGGATCACCACGTTCTCGGTTCTGGTCTTCTCGGCCACCGGCTCCCCGCTGCTGAGCGCAGTGGCCTTCGGCATCGGCTTCATCCCGCAACTGTTCGGCTCGCTGTTGCTGGGCTCACTGGCCGACCGACTGCCGCCCCGCGCGCTCATCACCGGCGGCTACGCCTTGACGTGCGCCGCCGCCCTGCTGCTCGCCCTGGTGCGGATGCCGATCGCGGCAAGCCTCGGTGTCGTGGCGCTGGTCTCCCTCGCCACACCGGTGTTTCACGGCGCGTCGAGTCGGCTGGTCGCGCAGTCGCTGGAGGGCGACGCCTATGTACTGGGCCGGTCACTGAACAACATCGCTGCCTCCGGCGCGCAATTGTTCGGTCTGGCACTGGGAGGTGCGGTCGTCGCGGCACTCGGCCCGCACCGGGCGCTCGCGGTCAGCGCCGCCCTTTACCTCGGCTGCGCGCTTGCTATCCGCATCCGGCTACCCCGGCTGCAGCCCGGAGAGTTCGGCGGCACACCCGGCAGCGCTCGGGGCGATAGCGGGGCCGTCCGTGCAAGCCTGCACGGTGCCGGCCTGCTGCTGCGCGGACACACGGTGCGACGACTGATGCTGGCCCAGTGGCTCCCACCCGCGTTCGTCGCGGGCGCGGAAGGCCTGATCGTCGCCTACGTGGGAGGACGCAACTTCGCGCCCGGCTGGTACGCGGTGCTGATGGGCTGTCTGCCGGTCGGCATGCTTGTCGGTGACCTGCTGGTGGGCCGACTCCTACGGCCACGCGCCCGGGAGCGACTGGTAGTCCCGTTGATTGCGCTGGCGGGGCTGCCGCTGATCGGCTTTGCTGCCGAGCCCGGAGTGGGCGTCTCGTCCTGTCTGCTGCTGCTCTGCGGCTTCGGATTCGCCTACGGTCTCGGCCTGCAACGGCCGTTCCTGGACGCCCTGCCGCCAGATGGCCAAGGCCAGGCCTTCGGCTTGCTCGGCTCCGGCAGCATGACGCTACAGGGCGTTGGGCCGGTTTGCTTGGGCTCGGTGGCCGCAGGCATTGGAACAGGCGGCGCAGTCGCTCTGGCAGGCGGCGCGGTGGTGCTTACCGCCGGCTGGATTCTCACCTGGCACCCGCCCACCTCCCCGGTCCCCGTCCCGAACTACTCAACGGGATCAGAGAACGGCACCGAACAGCATGCCCGTAGGTCTCCTGCACAGTAACCGTCGCAGGTCGGGTAGGCCGCGAGCCGTCACGCACCCCACCCCCACCCCACGTATCTCTGACAGACAGTCATTCCCACTAACTCACGCGGAGGCCGCCGAAGCGCGGGGACGGGACACAGTGGTGGGCAGCCCCAAGTCGAGGCGCTTGTCCATGTCGAGGCGGAAGGTGCCGTACGGGTTGACGTTCGACCAGAACAGCGCGGTCAGCCCGCGCCGGTCCTCGTCGCTCAGCTTCTTTCGCCCAGGCCGGTTCGGCCAGGACCTGCTGCACGAGCAGGGTGTTCACGTGCACGAGCGCGGACTGGAGCAGGTACAGGGCGAGCATCGAGGTCTCGACATGTTCCTTGTCCGGGCCGGTCAGAGCGCCGTCCTTGCCAGCGTGGAGCACGGTGTTCGCCGAGTTCCAGTTCTCCACGACCTGGAGGCCGCCGTGGATCTCGCCGACCCCGACCGAGCAGATGACGAGCTCGCCCTCGCCCAGGTCGTCGCCCTGATCAAGGACGCCGGAACAGGTGACGTCACCGCCCGCGCCCAGAGCCTGCACACCGACATCGAGGCCGCGGGGCTTCCCTTCGTCCACCGGTTCGTGGAGCTCGCCCTCGCCTTCCACCACGCCGTCCGCGGCGAGGACCAGGGCCCGGCCGCCACCATCGACCGGCTGCGCGTGCTCGCCGGTCGTCCTCGCCTGGGAGACCCACGACGTCGCCACCGCCTGCGAGCTGCCGATCGTCGGCCCGGCCCCGTGCCTGAACATGGTGCTCGCCACCCGCGGCGAGCACGTCCTGCACCAGTTCCCCTACAGCGAGCAGCTCCTGTCCCGAAGCCCCGAGGGCTGGGCGTCGGTCGCCCCCGACTGGAGGCCGGCCCCCGCGCCGCAGCCCGGCGGCGAGCTCGTGCCGCCGATCCAGGCCGCGGTGAACTTCTCCTTCACCCCGATCGAGCTGGACCACCCCGACCCGTTCGGCTGATGTGGATGCGCCGGTGCTGGGACGATGTCGTCAGCGCCGCCGATCCCCGGGGGTTCCCGGGTAGCGGTGCCGGGTGTCGATCCGGACATGCTGGGCCCAGGGCTGTGCGTGCCATGCTCAGCCCTGGTCGAGTTGTGCACTGGGGTGCCGGCCGTTCTGCCCCTGCTCGGCGCGCAGGGCCATCATGCGGCCCAGTCGAGTGAGTTCGGCGGTATCCGGCTCGGACGGACCACCATCGAGACCTCTGAAGTTGATGTCGATGGTCACCGCGTCAACGCGTGTGACGAGGGACATGCGGTCGCCATCGAGGCCGCGGGAAGAAGTGGAGACGCCCAGCCAGCTCCGGTCCCCGATGTCCGGCGGAGTAAGGACCTTGGTCGTCCATTGCGGCAGGTCGCTGCTGCTCGTTGGTGCGGCCGCAGCACGGGCGTCCTTGACGTGGTGGGGGAAAGCGGCCTTGGCTTTGGCGCTATCGGTGTATGAGGTTACTGAGAACCAGACAGTCGTCTCATCCGTACCTGTGAGGGAGTAGAAGACGTAGGCGATGGCCACCTGCCCCGAAGAGTCCTGGTCATAGGTGATCGAATCAGGAGGAGAGTGGTAGGACCATCGCGGTGCGACGTCTTCGAGGCCAGGGAGCACTGTGTGGAGGACCGAGGCCGGCAGCGCGGTAACAGCCGGCTCATCGTGCGATTCGGTACTGCCTCGATCCGGCTCACCGCTACCGTTCTTCCCCGCTGCGACGGGCATCCTGCTGCGCTTGGTCCCGTCCTCACCGCTGTACAGCCGTAATCCGCCGTATATGCCCAACGCCACGAGAGCGGCCAGGCACAGAGCCACTGCCAGGAGAGACAGGCGCACATTGCGCGTGTTGCTGACCGACACAGGCCCCAGGGAGATCGTGTTGCGGCCTCGCAGCGTCGTGCCCTCCAACGTGATGCTTCCCGTAGTGACCCGGGCCGATTCGACGGACCGCTGTTGAGCCAGCAGAGCGGAAAGCCGTTCAGCGAAATCCGGGTCAGCGTCCACCTCGGCCTGCAGCAGCGCACGCACTGCTGCGGCGGCGGCCGGGTCGTCGGGCCGCTCATCCAGGGCCCCCAGGGCCTCACGGCTGCTGTCAGTCCCCGCGAAACGGTCGCGGACCGCCGAGCAGACCGCCTGGCCCACTTCGGCGCCCACCACAGTGACGCTCCCGGCCGCCATCTGTTGAACGATCTGAAGCACCATATCGACCATCAACAGCTCCTGCCCCGTGTCCAGTCCGTTCCAGCAAGCCACATGAACATCCCAGTCATAGGCCGCCATATCAACCCCGCTCATGTGCCACCGCGAAGTCATGGGCTCCGCCACGACCACCGCCTGCATCCTCGGTCCGGACACAGGAACTTCCTCGAAAGTCCAAACCCACGGATCCCAGGAATGGCTCGTGGTCCGACCTGGCGAAACCACAAGATGAATGAGTCCAAGGGATGGCCTGCGGACATGGGACGAGGGCGTCCAACATCAGTGTGTGAAGACAGACCTGGGCGCCCTCGTCGACGGCCCGCTGCGAGCCTGCAAATGTCCAGGGCGGCGCGGTGCCGACTTCGGCCCGTCGCGCCGCTGTGGGAGGGTCGGCTCGTGCCGCCACGTCTCTCGAACCGTCTCGCTGAGGTTGTCGACGCGCTGCCGCTCGAACCGCACATGAAGGTCCTGGAGATCGGGTGCGGGCCGGGCGCCGCGGCCCGGGCCGTGGCAGCACGGCTGACAGCCGGCAGCATCCTGGCAATCGACCGGTCGGCCACCGCAATTGGCCGAGCAGAGGCCGCTGGTGCCGAGGAGATCGCAGCCGGGCGGCTCCGCGTCCGGCAGGTCGCCATCGAAGACTTCGTCCCCGGACCGGACGAAGGCCCCTTCGATCTCGTCTTCGCGGTACGCGTCGGCGCGCTGGACGGGCGCCACCCGGAGGCCGGCCACCAGGCCATGTTCCGCATCGCCGCCGCGCTGGCGCCCGGCGGCCGCCTCTTCCTCGACGGAGGAGACCCCCTCCGGGAAGTACCCACGCGATGATGGACACCACGCGCCGGGACATCCGCTCCTGTGTCCCGGCCGAGGCCGGTGTCGTTCTCCGGGAGACGCGCACCTGCATCGAGATTGCGTGCCGTGTGACCGAGCCCGTCCTTCTGGGCTGGCGGTCCTGGCCGTCCGCAATCGGGATAAGCGCTGACGCAGCTGGCCTTGCCGCGGCCCGGTTCAGTGCTGGGGCGGGCGTCAGGCGACGGCGACGGCGAAGGGGCCGGTGCCGACGGCGATCGAGGTGGTCACGCTGTTGGTGGTGGTGTCGATGACGGAGACGGTGTTGGATCCCTGGTTGGCGACGTATGCGCGGGCGCCGTCGGGGGTGACGCCGACCCCGTAGGGAGTGGTGCCCACCGTGATGGTGCCGGTGACCGTGTTGCTGGCGGTGTTGATCACCGACACGGTTCCCGAGCCGTTGTTCGCGACGTAGACGCGGGAGCCGTCCGGGGTGGCGGCCAGTCCGCGTGGGGTGGTTCCGACGGTGATGGCGGTGAGGACCGTGTTGGTTGCGGTGTCGATCACCGACACGGTGCCGGAGCCGGAGTTGGTGACATAGGCGCGGGTGCCGTCCGGGGTGACGGCGATGGCGCGTGGGTTGGTGCCCACGGTGACCGGGGTGATCACGGTGTTGCTGGTGGTGTCGATCACCGACACGCTGTTGGATCCCTGGTTGGCGACGTAGACGCGGGAGCTGTCGGGGGACGCGGTCACCCCGTAGGGGTTGCTGCCCACGGTGATGGTGCCGGTGACGGAGTTGCTGGCCGTGCTGATCACGGACACCGTGCCCGAGCCGTTGTTCGCGACATAGAGACAGGTGTTGTCCGGAAGGGCTGCCACCCCGTGGGGAGTCGTGCCGACGGTAATGGAACCCGTGACGCTGCCGGTGGCGGTGCTGATCACCGACACGGTGCCCAGGCCGTTGTTGGTGACGTAGACGCGGGTGCCGTCGGGGATGACGGCAACGCCGCGCGGGTTGGTGCCCACCGTGATCGGGGTGAGCGCGGTGTTGGTGGAGGTGTCGATCACGGACAGCGCGTTCGCTGCCGTGTTGGTGACATAGGCGCGCCGCAACGTGTAGAGGAAGGTGTCCGGGGCTGTGGTGCTGCCGTTGGGGGTGGTGACCTCGACGGTGGCGTTGCCGATGGTTCCGGCCGGGGTGGTTCCGGTCAGGGAGGTTCCTGCAGCGTCGACCGTGACCCCGGTGGCAGGGACGCCGTCGAAGGTGACCGTGGAGCCGGTGAGGTGGGTGCCGGTGATCGTGAAGGCGGTGCCGCCGTAGGGGGTGCCGGAGGTGGGGGTCAGGGCGGTGACCGCGGGGAGGCTGGCGTAGGTGTAGGTGAGGCTGTTGCTGGTGCCGCCCGCGGTGACCACAGTCACCGTCACCGGCCCCGGCTGCTCGCCTGCGGGGACGGTGACGGTGAGCTCCTGATCCGAGACGACCGTGGGAGTGGCGGCCGTGGAGCCGAAGTACACGGTGGTCGCGGTGAAGAGACGGTCACCATAGATGGTGAGGGTCCCGCCGCCGGCCAGCGGACCCGTCGTGGAGCTCAGGGCGCACAGGAAGGCCCGGTGACGGTAGTGGAACGGTACCGGGCCGGCGGTGCCCCCAGGGGTCGTCAGCGTCACTCCGACCGTGCCCGCCCCGGGCGGGGAGACCGCGGTGACCTGCGTGGGCGACACCTGCGTGACACCAGTGGCCGGCCTCGAGCCGAAACGCACCGCGGTGGTACCCGCGAGGTTTTGGCCGACGATCGTGACCACGGTGCCGCCACGTTCCGGCCCTTGGTTCGGAGAGATCGTCACCATGGCGCCTCCAGCCCACCGCACAGCCCGACCGGCAAACGCGGAATGGACCCACCTCGGGCCGGGCGAGCCCAAGCCGTAGGGGATCCTCTCCGTCTGCCCCGGATCTGCCCGATTCCCGATCGGAGCACGCCTGAGGCCTGTGAAGCGCCGCTCAATCCCCCCGTCCGAGTGACGCCTGCCCCTACGGTCTGGCTGGACGACGCGGCCACCGGGGCCGGGTCCCGCGGGCTTCGGCCCGCCGCGGGAACAGACGCTTCCCTGGCCGTCCGAGGTCCGCGATCCCGGCGGCCTCGCGCCGCAGGTGCCGGTCGCCGAGGCGGAGCTCCGCCTGGCCGAGATCCTGGTGGAGGAGATGCTGGGCGTCCAGCCCGCGGAGTTGCACGAGGAGTACGGACGCGCGCTCGAAGAGCTCGTCACCCCGAGACTCACCGGCGGCGAGCTGGCCGAGACGCCGCAGCCGCAGCGCAGCCGCCCGCAGACCTCATGGCAGCCCTGGAGGAAAGCGTCCGCCGCTCCAGACGGCACCGGTGAAGCACCGGCCGACCGCCCCCGGATACCGCCGGGGGCCATGCCGGAGCTGCCCTCACCACCGGCCGCGGCGCAGGTACGCGGCCCGCCACGGATTCGGCCGGCCACCGGGGTACTGCCGTGAACGGCGCCAGACCGGCGGCGGCTTCGGCGACGTGTTGAAGGGCTCTCGCGAGCCGTGCCCCTACGCCGTCACGGTGCCTTCCGGGGCTCGTGCCGTCGGCTTGCCACTCAGGTGGTGCCGCGCGGCCCTGGCCCAGTTGCCGGCACCGCGCCCCCGGGGATCCGTGGTCGCGCCGGGTGAGCGGGCTCCGGCAGACACGGCGCGGGCCAGGCCGGGTTCCAGCGCCAAGCCGCCCACCGGTCGGCGTCGGCGAACGGCCCGGCCCGCTCCTCGATCAGGGCGAGGGCCTGGGCGCGGGCGAGCTGCACCGCCTGGTGCTCGGTGTCGGTGACGATGCCCAGGCGCCGGACGTGGGCGTATTCGTCTTCGTCCTTCCACGTGAGAGTACTCAGGTCGGGGTCGATGACGAGGTCGACGGTCAGGTCGAAGGTGTCGAACCCGTCATCGGTGCGGCGAGTGGGGTGCTCGAAGTTGACGTACCAGTTCCGCAGTCCCGCCGGGGTGAAGAAGGCGTTGATGCTGAACCACTCCGTCGGCGGCTTCCACAGCAGCAGCTCGGTCTCCTGCCACACCCCGGGCGCGAGCTCCCACTCCCCCGCCGCCATCGCGTTGAACGCCTCGGTACGCACCGTACGGTCGCCGCCGGCGCGGGCCTTGGCGTACAGGGCGGGCCAGCGGGTCTGTGCCCCGGGCGCGCAGGCGGCCACCAGCGCCTCGCCCGTGTCGGCGATGACCCGCATGGCCTGCTCGCTCCACACCCGCCCGGAGCGGTGCACGTCGCGCCGTACGACCGTCTCCCCCGTCTTGAATCCCACCACCGGTTCCTCCTCCAGGCTCGCCCCGGCCAGGACGTCCGGCAGGGCGGCACTACCTCAGCGGGCCCCGGCGGGGCTGGGCAAGCCGCCGTTCGGGGCAGCTTGCCCACCTCCCCAGCTTGTCCAGCTGGTGAATCGCCGCGTCTTGTCGGCGGGTCTATCCGTTGAGGTTGGCCAGGTAGCAGGTGCCGGTGTTCCACGGCGTGAGCCACAAAGGGGCCGCCGCCGGAACCGGCTACGCGCTTTGGGTCGGCAGACAGGTGTCGATGGCCTCGGCGACAAGGGCGGCTCCGCGGCTGTTCTGGTGGATGTGATCGGTCG
>NZ_JBEOXS010000089.1:0-22780 GCF_040296705.1 Streptomyces sp. NPDC002055 | reverse complement strand
CGTGTCCACTACTTTAGCGGATTTCCCGGGCGGCTCATAATCGAGCCATTCGGATCTGATTCCGGCATGCCGAAATCGTCCCCGCTGGGAGATCGCCGTAGTGATGGTTGTGCCGCTTGCGGGTGGTCCGGGGTGGCCGTACGGCCTTCCCGAAGCGCTGCCCGTTCAAGCGGCTCGGGCTACGTTAGGCGGTCGTTCACCCGGAGTCAAGCCTCGCTCGGGCGTCGGCGGCGTGGTGCGTGGGCCCGGTAGGGGCTCACCGTCGGGTCGCCCTCGATCCAGAACCGCCAGGGGTGGGTGGCGCCTTCGCCGCCGACGCCCGTCCGGGGGCCGTTGCGCACCCGGCCCGCGAGGGCGGGTGCGCCGGTCAGTACCCCGAGGGGAGCGTCCGGGCCGGCGCAGATGTCGAAGCCGTTGAGGCCGCGGTCCACATCGAGGGCCGTGGCCAGGCGGGCGGGCCCTTTCGCCAGTTCGTTCTCCTTGCGGGCTGCGGGGCGGCGCTTCTGGGCCAGTTCGGCGCCCGTGGTGATCTCACCCGCCCGGAGGAGCACCCCGCTCGCGGTGCCCACCGGACCGCAGACGAGGTTGAGGCTGAACCACATCCCATAGATGAAGTAGACGTACGCATGGCCGGGCGGACCGAACATCGAGGCGTTTCGCTCGGTGCGACCGCGGTAGGCGTGGGAGCCGGGGTCCGTCGAGCCGTTGTACGCCTCGACTTCCGTCAGCCGCAGTTCGATCGGGCCGTCGGGGGTCGTGCGGACGAGGGTCCGGCCGAGGAGGTCGGGGGCGACCTCCAGGACGGGCCGGTCGAAGAAGTCGTGGGTGAGCGGCGTACGGTGCGGCATGGACTCCGAGCGTAGTTGAACGCGTACGGCCCGGCCGCTGGTCATGCGACCTTCCGCTTGGAAGGCTGAGGGGCGCGGAACCAGCGACGGCCGTTCCGCGTATGTACGGAGAGATCACGCGAGAATCAGGCTCTGCCTGGGAGGAAGAACATGGGCTTCAAGAAGCTGCTGGCGAGTCTGGGTGCCGGCGGGGCGTCGGTGGAGACGGTGCTCACCGAGGAGAACGTCGTGCCGGGCGGAGTCGTCCAGGGCGAGGTCCGGATCCAGGGCGGTTCGGTGGCCCAGCAGATCGAGGGCCTGACGGTCGGGCTCCAGGCCCGGGTCGAGGTGGAGAGCGGCGACAACGAGTTCAAGCAGGACATCGAGTTCCACCGGCAGCAGCTGGGCGGGGCGTTCGAGGTGCAGCCGGGGGCCGTGCACGCGGTGCCGTTCGGGCTGGAGATCCCGTGGGAGACCCCGGTGACGACGTTCCTCGGCCGTCATCTGACGGGGATGAACGTCGGCGTCACCACCGAGCTGCAGATCGCGCGCGCCGTCGACTCGGGCGACCTCGACCCCGTCCATGTGCACCCGCTTCCGGCGCAGCAGGCGATCCTGGACGCGTTCGGCGCCCTCGGCTTCCGCTTCAAGAGCGCGGACCTGGAGCGCGGTCACATCCGCGGGACGCGACAGCGGCTGCCGTTCTACCAGGAGATCGAGTTCTTCGCGCCGCAGCAGTACCGGGGGCTGAACCAGGTCGAGCTGACCTTCGTCGCGGACGACCGCGAGATGGACGTCATCCTGGAGATGGACAAGAAGCCGGGCCTGTTCACCGAGGGCAGCGACTCGTACCGGGCGTTCACCGTCGGTCTCCACTCCTTCCAGGAGACCGACTGGGCCGCGTACCTCAACCAGTGGCTCGCCGAGGTCGGCGGCCGTCGCAACTGGTTCTAGGCTCTGACGTCGGACTCCCGGCGCCCGTGGGGGTTCGACGACAGCCCCTAGGCTCGGAGGGCAAGATCCACCGAGCAGGAGGTTTGACGTGACCGAGCTCAAGAGGCCGCCGCTTCCGCATGACTTCCACCCGTCGGTGCCCTCGTTCACCGTGGTGAGCGAGGACATCGCGCCAGGGGCCACGCTGAGCGACACCCAGCTGCACGCGGGTGGGAACACCTCGCCGCACCTGAGGTGGGAGGGCTTCCCCGCGGAGACCAGGAGCTTCGCGGTGACGTGCTTCGACCCGGACGCCCCGACGGGCAGCGGGTTCTGGCACTGGGTGCTGTTCGACATCCCCGCGACGGTCACCGAACTCCCCGCAGGGGCGGCCGGCGGCACGTTCGAGGGACTGCCCCGGGGCGTCGTGCACGCGCGGAACGACTTCGGCACCAAGGAGTTCGGCGGTGCGGCGCCGCCGCCCGGGGACCCGGCCCACCGCTACGTCTTCACCGTGTACGCCGTGGACACGGAGAAGCTGGGGCCGGACGCGGACGCCTCTCCGGCCGCCGTGGGCTTCAACCTCCGGTTCCACACCCTGGGGCGGGCCCAGCTGATCGGTGAGTACGGCGCCCCGGCGGGGAGCTGAGCACCGGATCCGCTTCCGCTTCGGCACGCCGTTGCTGCCCCGGCCACCTCTCCGGTGGCCGGGGCAGTCGTCTTTTCACCGCGCCGTCGCCCGCCGTACAGGAAATTGCGTTGTCCCGACCGGGGCGTCCGGCCAGAGTTGATCCAGCCCGCCGAGCGGGGGGCGGCGCCGCGGAGCGGCACATGGACGACTGCCGGGAGGGTGGGCCGGGATGCGCGAGACCCTGGTGCTGAATGCGAGCTTCGAGCCGCTGTCGACGGTGACGCTGCGACGGGCCGTGGTGCTGGTGATGCAGGACAAGGCCGTGGTGGAGCAGGCCCATCCCGGGCTGCGGATCCGGGCCGCGGCGGTCGATCTGCCGGTGCCGCAGGTGATCAGGCTGTGCCGGTACGTCCGGGTGCCGTTCCGAAGACGGGCGCCGTGGTCGCGGCGCGGGGTCCTGGTGCGGGACCGGCACCGGTGCGCGTACTGCGGGCGCCGGGCGACGACCGTGGACCACGTGGTGCCGCGTTCGCACGGGGGCGGCGACACCTGGCTGAACACGGTGGCGGCCTGCGCCGAGGACAATCACCGCAAGGCCGACCGGACGCCGGAGCAGGCGGGGATGCGGCTGCTCGGCAAGCCGTTCGAGCCGACGCCCTCGGACGCACTGCTGCTGGCACTGGGCGTCTCGGGCCGGGAGGCCCTGCCGGAGTGGCTGCCCCTGCCGGCCTGATCGAGGTCGGCCTGATCGAGGTCGGCCTGATCGGGGCCGGCCCGGCCGCCGGGATCGTCCGGTTGCTGTTCAGCCGAGCAGCAGCTGGGCGATCGCGGCGACGCCGACGGCGACGATGACCCCGCGCAGCACGGTCGGGGGGAGCCGTCGGCCGACCTTGGCGCCGATCTGGCCGCCGACAGCCGACCCGACGGCGATGAGCAGCACGGCGTACCAGTCGAAGTCGGCGACGAAGAGGAAGAAGACGGCGGCGACGCCGTTGACGATCACGGCGAGGATGTTCTTGACGGCGTTGATGCGCTGCAGGTCCTCGTGGAGCAGCAGGCCCATCAGGGAGAGGTAGAGGACCCCCTGGGCGGCTCCGAAGTAGCCCCCGTACATGCTCGCCAGGAGCAGGCCGACGAGGAGGACGGGGCCGCCGTCGGGGTGGGCGTCCGTTCCGTTCTGCTCCCGGTGCCGCTGGACGGCGCGGGAGAGCCGGGGCTGGAGGACGACCAGGACGAGGGCGATGGCGATCAGTGCCGGCACGATCGCGTCGAACGCCGCCGAGGGCAGGGTGATCAGCAGGGCGGCGCCGGTGAGTCCGCCGATGAGGGCGGTTCCGCCGAGGCGGAGGACGCGTTGCCGCTGGCCGCTCAGTTCACGCCGGTAGCCGATGGCGCCGCTGATGGCGCCGGGGACCAGGCCGAGGGTGTTGGAGACGTTCGCGGTGATCGGCGGCAGTCCTGTGGCCAGCAGCACCGGGAAGGTGATGAGCGTGCCGGAGCCGACCACGGTGTTGATCGTGCCGGCGCCGATGCCCGCCACGAAGACGGCGACTGCCTCCCAGATGCCCACGCTGCTCCCTCACTCGTGATCGGTGCCCGCTGCACCGATCATGCCCGAGGGCCGGAGGCGTCAGTCGATCGGGGGCTGCTCACGGCGCGGACCAGGGGTCTTGGTGATCGGGGTGCTGCCCCCGCCACCGCCGCCGCCCATGGGCCCGAAGTTGCCGATGGCTCCGCTGAGGCCCTTGAGGGCGTCGCCGATCTCGCTGGGCACGATCCAGAGCTTGTTGGCGTCGCCCTCGGCGATCTTCGGCAGCATCTGGAGGTACTGGTAGGAGAGCAGCTTCTGGTCCGGGTCACCGGCGTGGATGGACTCGAAGACCGTCCGGATCGCCTGGGCCTCGCCCTCGGCGCGCAGGGCCGCGGCCCGGGCCTCGCCCTCGGCACGGAGGATGGCCGACTGCTTCTCGCCCTCGGCGGTGAGGATCTGGGACTGCCGGATGCCCTCGGCGGTGAGGATCGCGGCGCGCTTGTCACGGTCGGCGCGCATCTGCTTCTCCATCGAGTCCTGGATGGAGGTGGGCGGCTCGATCGCCTTGAGCTCGACGCGGTTGACGCGGATGCCCCACTTGCCGGTGGCCTCGTCGAGAACTCCGCGCAGCGCGGCGTTGATCTCCTCGCGGGAGGTCAGGGTCCGCTCGAGGTCCATGCCGCCGATGATGTTGCGGAGGGTGGTGACGGTCAGCTGCTCGATGGCCTGGATGTAGCTGGCGACCTCATAGGTCGCGGCCCGGGCGTCGGTCACCTGGTAGTAGATGACGGTGTCGATGTTGACGACCAGGTTGTCCTGGGTGATCACCGGCTGCGGGGGGAACGGCACGACCTGCTCGCGGAGGTCGATCCGGTTGCGGATGGAGTCGATGAAGGGGACGACGATGTTCAGGCCCGCGTTGAGGGTGCGGGTGTAGCGGCCGAAGCGCTCCACGATGGCGGCGCTGGCCTGCGGAATGACCTGCACCGTCTTCATGAGTGCGATGAAGACGAGCACCACCAGGATGATCAGGACGATGATGATCGGTTCCATGGATGCTCTCCGTACCCCTTCGGTTGCCTGATGATCAGTCTGTCAGAGATCGGTGGTCCGCGTCGGCCGTTCCGATCCGCCCTGGCGGAGCGTCATATGACCACGGCTGTCGCGCCGTCGATCTCGACGACGTCCACCTGCCGGCCCACTTCGTACACCTGGTCGCCGTCGAGCGTGCGGGCCGACCAGACCTCGCCCGCCAGCTTGATGCGGCCGCCGCTGCCGTCGACCCGTTCGAGCACGACGGCCTGCTTGCCGCGCAACGCGTCCACGCCGCTGGCGAGTTGGGGCCGCTGATGCCGGTGGCGGGCGGCGATCGGGCGCACCACGGCGATGAGCGCGACGGAGACGAGTACGAAGACCAGTACCTGGGGCACGGTCCCGCCGCCCAGCGCGGCGACGACGGCGCCCGCGACGGCTCCGACCGCGAACATCCCGAACTCGGGCATCGCGGTCACCACAAGGGGAATTCCCAGTCCGACGGCGGCGATCAGCCACCACACCCATGGATCCACGGGTTCATGGTAGGCGTGGTGGCCTCGTCGCGGACAGTGGTCACTCAGGACCCGTTGACCGAAGGCATGGCCGAAAGACGGCGGTTGGGGGCGCGCGACGCGGCCGGGCCCTCGGACGAGCCGTCCGCCGGGCGGCCGGTGGGCCACCGCGGCGGGGGCCGCGGGTCAGGACAGCGGCAGCCCCTGGGCGGTCCAGCGGTGGCCGTTGCGCTCGACGACGAGCGGCAGACCGAAGCAGCGCGAGAGGTTGCGGGAGGTCAGCTCGGTCTCGACGGGGCCTGCCGCGAGCACCTTGCCCTGACGGATCATCAGGACGTGGGTGAAGCCCGGCGGGATCTCCTCGACGTGGTGGGTCACCATGATCATGGAGGGCGCGAGCGGGTCGCGGGCGAGCCGGCCCAGACGGCGGACGAGGTCCTCGCGGCCGCCGAGGTCGAGTCCGGCCGCGGGCTCGTCGAGGAGCAGCAGCTCCGGGTCGATCATCATGGCGCGGGCGATCAGGGTGCGCTTGCGCTCGCCCTCGGAGAGGGTGCCGAACTTCCGGTCGAGATAGTCGTTCATGCCGAGGACGTCGAGGAAGGCGCGGGCGCGCTGCTCGTCGACGGCCTCGTAGTTCTCGTGCCAGTGCGCGGTCATGCCGTACGCGGCGGTGAGGACGGTCTGCAGCACCGTCTGGCTGCGGGGAAGCTTGTCGGCCATGGCGATACCGGCCATGCCGATGCGCGGGCGGAGCTCGAAGACGTCGACGCCGCCGAGCTTCTCCCCCAGGATCTGCGCGGAGCCTGCCGTCGGGAAGAGGTAGCTCGAGGCCACGTTGAGAAGGGTGGTCTTGCCCGCACCGTTGGGGCCGAGGATCACCCAGCGCTCCCCTTCGGCGACCGACCAGGAGACCTGGTCCACCAGAGCCCGGCCCTCGCGGACCACGGATACGTCCACCAGCTCCAGTACATCGCTCATGAGCGCGTTTTCTCCCATGCAGTCTCGGATGTCGCGTGTGCGCCCGGTCGGCGCAGCCCCCAGGGAAAACCTACGCCACCGCCCGACGGGGCAAGTCCCTAGGCTGGTCCCATGCTCACGGAACCTCGCTCAGGACGGCTGGCCGCATGGGGAAATGCCCTTTTGGCCGGACTCATCTCCCCCGATGACGCGGTGCACCGCGTGGTCGCGGAGGACGCGCTGCACCGGATCGACGGACTGCCGGGCGAGGACGGCCCGGTCGGGCTCAGCCTGGGGCTGGGGCGGCTGCGGGCGCTGGGGACGACCGGACTGCGGGTGGCGCTGCCGGTGACGGGCCATCCGCTGGGGCTGAGCGGGCCGCCGGACTTCAACGCGCGGGCGCTGTCCGCGCAGGAGGCGGTGATCGCCACCGGCGGGCATCCGCTGGGGCTGGTCCCCGAGGTGTACGAGGCGGGCCCGGGGGGCGCGGCGGCCGACGCGGACGTGCACCGCGAGGTGGTGTGGCACTGCCTGCCCGTACGGGACGCGCCGCCGGCGGACGTGCCGTCGCTGGGCGAGGCCGAGCGGGAGCTCGCGGAGGCCCTGCGGGAGGCGACGGAGCTGCTGTCCCGGCTGGACGTGGCCGGGTCGGGTCCGGTGGCGGAGGCGGCGCTGGAGGCCTACCGGGCGCGCGCGGAGCGGGGGCGGGAGGTGCTGGCGCCGGGCTACCCGCCGCGGGCGGTCCGGGTGCTGGAGCTGGCGCAGCGGGTGGGGGCGCTGATCACCATCGCCCAGGGTGCGCAGGGTCCGCAGGAGCACGGGAGCGCGGTGAGCGCTTCGCAGATCGCGGCGCGGGCGGAGGCGCTGCGGCCGGTGGAGCGGACGGCCCGGCGGGCCCAGGTCGCTGCGTACAACGCGTATGTGGAGGAGCGGGAGCGGCACTGAGCCGGTGCGGGGTACCGACCCGGCCGGAGGCTCAGGGGGCACCGCGACAACCCGGGCCGCGGGTCCCCAGGCTGCGGGTCCCGAGCAGCGGGTCCCCGAGCAGCAGTCTCCGAGCAGCGGTGGAGAGATGCGTCACGTCGTCGCTGGTGCCGGCACGCTCCGCTCACGGCCTCGGACGGACCGCGAAGGCAGGCGGCGGAAGGCCCCGCGGAGCGGATCCGCGGGGCCTTCGGGCGCGCGTGCGCGTACTGATCAGCGGTTGACGGCCTCGTTGCCGAACGCCGGGTTCATCGCGCCGATCACGTTGACCGAGTTGCCGGAGACATTGACCGGGACGTGCACCGGCGCCTGAACCAGGTTGCCCGAGAGCACACCCGGCGAGCGCAGGGCCTCGCCGTTCGCGTGCGCACCGTCGGTGGCGGAGGCCACACCGGCGCCGGCGGCGACGATGCCGCCCGCGACCATGGCGACGGCAGCTGCCTTCTTCAGGTTCTTCACTTTCTTGACCCTCCTCGCGGTTGCCGCGGCCAGTCGCCGCGGCACGCCATGGAGAACGGCCTGATGCCCGCCGGGTTGCGCCGTCCGGGCTACTTACACCCGACAGTATGAATCTCAGTCCGTCATGGAACCGGGCGGCCTGGCGTCAGCCGCTCACGCCGTGGCGTACGGCCCACAGCGCGGCCTGGGTGCGGTCCGCCAGGTCCAGCTTCATCAGGATGTTCGACACATGTGTCTTGACGGTCTTCTCGGACAGCACCAGCGCGCGGGCGATCTCCCGGTTGGAACGGCCGTCGGCGATCAGCGCCAGCACTTCGCGCTCCCGCTCGGTCAGCGCGTTGCCGCGGCCCTGCGCGCCGCCCGCCACCTCCTGGGAGAGCAGGGCGCCCGCCACCTCGGGCTGGAGCAGGACATGGCCGGCGTGGACCGAGCGGATGGCCCCGGCCAGCGCCTCGGGGTCCACGTCCTTGTAGACGTAGCCGGCGGCACCGGCCCGGAGCGCGGGGACGACGGTGCGCTGCTCGGTGAAGCTGGTGACGATCAGCACCCGGGCGGGGTTCTCCCGGGCGCGGAGCTGCCGCAGGGCCTCGATGCCGTCGGTGCCGGGCATCTTGACGTCCATCAGCACCACGTCGGGGCGGAGTTCCTCGGCGCACTCGACGCCCTCCGCGCCGTCGGCCGCCTCCCCCACGACCTCGATGTCGTCCTGCACCTCCAGGAAGGTGCGCAGACCACGGCGGACGACCTGGTGGTCGTCGACGAGCAGCACACGAATGCTGCGGCGGGGCTCAGCCACCGGGCACCTCCATCTCGATCACGGTGCCCCGTCCGGGCTCCGACTCCACCGTCAGTCCGCCGCCGACACCGCTCGCCCGGTCGCGCATCGACACCAGGCCGAGGTGGCGTCCGGCGCGGCGCACCGCGGAGGGGTCGAAGCCCCGGCCGTCGTCGGCGACCCGCAGGACGGCGCCCTGGCCGTGCCGGGCGAGGGAGACCGCGACCTCGTCGGCGGCCGAGTGCCGCAGCGCGTTGTGCAGCGCCTCCTGGGCCACCCGGAGCACCGCCTCCTCCTGGGCCGCGGGGAGCGCCCGTACGCTCTGGGCCGCGAAGGTGACGCGGGCGGCGTGGGCGCGGTCGAGCACCTGCACCTGGGTGCGCAGGGTGGCCACCAGGCCGTCCTCGTCCAGGGCGGCGGGGCGCAGCTCGACCACGGCGGCGCGCAGTTCGTCGGCCGCCTCCGCCGCAAGGTCCGCGACCTGCTGGAGCTCCCCCTTGGCACGGGCCGGGTCGCGGTCCACCAGGGCCGCCGCGGCCTGCGCGGTGAGGCGGAGCGAGAAGAGCTTCTGGGCGACGGCGTCGTGGAGCTCGTGTGCCAGCCGGGCGCGCTCGCCGGCGATGGTGAGTTCCCGGCTGCGCTCGTACAGGCGGGCGTTGGTGAGGGCGATGGCGGCGTGCTGGGCGAGGATGCCGAGCAGCGCCTCGTCGTCCTCGGTGAAGCCGCAGCCCCCCTCCGGCTTGGGGCACCGCTTGTTCGCCAGGAACAGCGCCCCGAGCACCTCGTCGCCGTCGGCGACCGGCAGGCCGAGGAAGTCGGACATCTCGGGGTGCGCGCCGGGCCAGCCCTCGAACCGGGGGTCGGTGCGGACGTCGGCCAGCCGCTGCGGGGTGGCCTCCTTCAGCATGGCGGCGAGGATGCCGTGCTGGCGGGGCAGCGGGCCGATCGCCTTCCACTCCTCGTCGGTGACGCCATCCACGACGAACTGGGCGAAGCCGCCGTGGTCGTCGGGGACGCCCAGGGCGGCGTACTCGGCGTCGAGCAGCTCCCGTGCGGAGGCCACGATCGTGTGCAGCACATCACGTACTTCGAGGTGGCGGCTCATGGCGAGCAGCGCTGCGCTCACCGCGGCCAGTCCCGATCCGGGCGCGGAACCGATGGTCATGGGCTCACGGTACCGGCGGGGCGGCCGGGTGGGATCGGACCGCGGAGGCAGGGGCCTCGGTCCCCCGGCCGAGTCGGTGGAGAGCCGGAAGTCCTAGGTCTTCGCCGTTTCCTCCCGCCCGGGCGGGAGGGTGTCCGGCGCGCAGGCCCGCCGCTTTGCCGGGCTCGGCGCAGCCCCGTTCCCGTCCTCCCCGCTCCGTCCGGCTGTCGCCGGCACCCCACACCGCCGCTGCGCCCGCCGAGGGGGCGGCGCCCCGGGGCTCACAGACCTAGGCCGAAGGCCCTTGAGCGGTCCCGCCCCGTGGCCGAGGTGCCGGGCGCGGCGGCGTTCCTACGGTGAGTGCACGGTCCGCCCACGAGGGCGGCGGCACGGCGAAGGGGATGGGGCGTATGCCGGTTGCGATCATCACAGGTGCGTCGAAGGGGCTGGGCCGCGCGCTGGCGGCGGCGCTCGCCGGGCGCGGCTGGGATCTGGTGCTGGACGCGCGGTCCGCGGGGCCGCTGCGGTCGGCCGCGGAGGACATCTGGGCCGGCGGGAGCCGGGTGACGGCTCTGCCGGGGGATGTGACGGACGCCGCGCACCGGGCGGATCTGGTGGCGGCGGCGCGGGCGCTGGGCGGCCTGGATCTGCTGGTCAACAACGCGAGTGCGCTGGGGTCCGAGCCGCTGGTCCGGCTGGACGCGCTGCCGGTGGCGGGCCTGCGGGCGGCGCTGGAGACGAATGCGGTGGCGCCGCTGGCCCTGGTGCAGGAGGCGCTCGTGCTGCTGCGGGAGTGCGGCGGCAGCGTGCTGTCCGTCAGCTCGGACGCGGCGGTGGAGGCGTATCCCACCTGGGGCGGCTACGGGGCGTCGAAGGCGGCGCTGGACCAGCTGTCGGCGGTGCTGGCGCAGGAGGAGCCGGGGCTGCGGGTGTGGTGGGTGGACCCCGGGGACCTGCGGACGGACCTCTACACAGCGGCCGTCCCGGAGGACGACTCCTCCGGCCGTCCGCTGCCGGAGAGCGCGGTCCCGGCCCTTCTCGGGCTGATCGACGGGGCGGCGCCGAGCGGCCGGTACTCCGTACCCGCGCTGCAGGCGGCGCTCCGATGACCGTGTTCGAGGCGCTGCGGGTGCCCGAGGAGCTGTTGGCCCGGGTCCCCGCCGAGCAGCGCGGCCCGGGGCTCGGCCGGGACTCGGTGCGGCTGCTGGCCGGGCGGGGCGCGGAGCTGTCGCACCGGTGGTTCCGGGACCTGCCGGAGCTGCTGGGCGCCGGGGACGTCCTGGTGGTGAACACCTCGCGGACGCTGCCCGCGGCGGTCGACGGGCGGCTCGGGGACGGCCGGGGTGAGCCGGTGGTGGTGCACTTCTCGACCCATGGCGGCCCGGACCGCCCGGGATCCGGGCCGGACGGGGAGTGCTGGTCGGTGGAGCTGCGGAGCCCGGACGGCAGGGGGAGCACACTGCCGCGGGCCGTGGGGCCGCGGGGCGCTCTCGTCCGGCTGCCGGGCGGGGCGCTGCTCCGGGTCGAGGAGCCGTTGAACGGGCCGGGCTCCCGGCTGTGGTGGGCCACGCTGCTGCCCCCGGGGGCCGGGGGCGGGCAGCCGGCGCCGGGGGACGCGGGGGTGCCTGTTCCCGGTCCGGGCGCGGGCTCCGGCGTGCGCGGGGGCTCCGGCGTACAGGCGGGAGCGGGTCCCGGCTCGGGGTCCGGCGGGCCGGCGGGCTTCGGTACGGGCACGGGCGCCGGCCCGGGGGCCGAGGGCGCGGGCTCCGGGGGTGGGGCTTCAGGGCCGGTCACGGGGGTGCCGGCCCTGCTGCACCGGTACGGGCGGCCCATCCGGTACCGCTACACCGAGCGGGACCAGCCGCTCGCCGCCCACCAGACGGTCTTCGCCGCGCCCTCGCCCGACGGGGACGGTTCGGCGGAGATGCCGAGCGCCGCCCGGCCCTTCACCGCCGCGATGGTGGCCGAGCTGGTCAGCCGGGGTGTGCAGTTCGCTCCGGTCACGCTGCACACGGGGGTGGCCTCGACGGAGTCCCACGAGCCGCCGTAACCCGGAGCGCTTCGCCGTGCCGGAGTCCACGGCCTGGCTGGTCAACGCGGCGCGGGCGGGCGGTGGCCGGATCGTGGCGGTGGGCACGACGGCGGTGCGGGCCCTGGAGTCGGCGGCCTCGCCGTCGGGTGTGGTGCGCCCCGCCGCCGGCTGGACGGATCTGGTCGTCACCCCGCGGCGCGGAGTCCGGGCCGTCGACGGCCTGCTGAGCGGGCTGCACGAACCGGAGGCCTCGCATCTGCTGATGCTGGAGGCCGTCGCGGGCCGGGAGGTGCTGCGCCGCAGCTATGAAGCGGCGCTGGCCCACCGCTATCTGTGGCACGAATTCGGCGATGTGCATCTGATGCTCCCCGGCTGATAAACAGGCCCGGGGCAACTTTCCCGGTCCACCGGAACGGCCCGCGGAAGACCATCCGGCCTTCTGTCGGGCCTTCCGTGCGCCTACGGGCGGGGACCGGTCCCGTTGAACGGGCCGGGGACGGCCCTGAATCGGGCCCGGAATCGGGCCGCCATGGCCGCCGGCCGCCCGGTCACGGCGGAACGAGGAAATCGGCGACGCTGGGTGCCACCGCGGATTCGTCCGGTGAAATCCACCCGGGCTGAATGTGAGCCCGGGCATAGGACGCACATCACTTACGACCTCTCTTAGTGGATGCATAAAGGTCGGGTGAGCGGTGACGGAACCCGCTGGAATGCGTTCGGGGAACCCCCGTTTCAACGACTCCCGGTAGTACGTCACATGATTGCCACGGCATTTTGGGCCCGCTAAGAATTGCTCCCGTCGCACGGCGCCGCAGATCGAAGGCGGCGCTTTCTGCCGGACGGCGAGCGAATCCCTGCCGCTCAGGGATCACCCGCTGCCGACACCGAACCGGCCTCTGCGACACCAGCTATTGGAAGAGGTCCCACGCATGCCCGTCCCCACGTTTTCTGGTTATCGCCGTCTGACCAAGACCCACCGTCTCTCCGCCGCGGGTGTCGCCGCAGCGGGCGCCGCGGCCCTGGCCTTCGCGGTCGTACCCGGTTCCGCCGAGGCCGAGCAGGCGCCCAAGGCCCAGGCGCTCTCCGCGAAGCCCGTCGCGGAGCAGCACGCCGGTAGTGTCGGCAAGATCGAGAAGGACAGCCTGACCCAGCAGTCCGCCGAGGCCGCCAAGAAGGCCCAGGCCGCCAAGGCCAAGGCCGAGGCCGAGCGGCAGAAGAAGGCCGCCGCGGAGCAGGCCAAGAAGAAGGCTCAGTTCGCCGCCGAGGCCAAGGAGAAGGCTGCCAAGGCCAAGGCCGCCAAGGAGCGTGCCGCCAAGGAGGCCGCGAACCGGTCCAAGGCGCGCGCGGCCGTCGCCCCCAAGCAGTACCCGAACAACCTCGACGGGTGGATCCGCGAGGCCATGGACATCATGAAGAAGAACGACATCCCTGGCTCGTACGACGGCATTCACCGCAACATCATCCGTGAGTCCGGCGGTGACCCGAACGCGATCAACAACTGGGACATCAACGCCCAGAACGGCGTTCCGTCCATCGGTCTGCTGCAGGTGATCAAGCCGACCTTCGACGAGTACCACGTCGCGGGCACCAAGAACTCGCAGTACGACCCGGTCGCCAACATCGTTGCCGCGTGCAACTACGCCGCCGACCGGTACGGCTCGATGGACAACGTGGACTCCGCGTACTGATCCGTCCGGCCCGTACGGCCGACGCCACGCACCACCGCGATTCCAGAACGCGGAGCGTCGCATGCACGAGGGCGGCGGCAACCCCTGAGGGTTGCCGCCGCCCTTCGGCACGTCCGGAGCCCGGCAGCATCGGCCCGGATGTGTGCCGTTACTTGCGCATGACCTCCGGCTCGTGGCGGCGCAGCAGCCGCGCCACGAGGAAGCAGCAGCCGACACCGAGCGCGATCAGCAGGGTCATGTCGATGCCCCACTGGGCCGCGGAGTGGTCCCAGAGCGGGTCGAGGTCGGTGGGGTTCTGCGGGTCCCACGGCGGCATGAGGCGCGAGAGGTCCAGCGTGGCGCCGGCGGCCCCGACCGCCCAGCGGGACGGCATGAGCCAGGCGAACTGCTCCAGCCCCGGCTTGCCGAAGATCTGGAACAGCACTCCGGTGAAGACCAGCTGGACGATGGCGAACATGACCAGCAGCGGCATGGTCTTCTCGGCGGTCTTCACCAGCGCGGAGATGACCAGGCCGAACATCATCGAGGTGAAGCCGATCGCGATCACCGACAGGCACAGTTCGACCGCCGGTGGGCCGAACACCACTCCCTCCTCCGGGAGCTTGCGCACCGAGAATCCGATCGCGCAGATGATGACCGCCTGGAACGCCGTGGTCACGCCGAGCACGATCACCTTGGACATCAGATACGCGGACCGGGACAGCCCGACGGCGCGTTCCCGCTCGTAGATCACCCGTTCCTTGATGAGTTCCCGGACGGAGTTGGCCGCTCCGGAGAAGCACATCCCGACGACCAGGATCATCATGATCATGCCCGCGCCGCTGTTGAAGCGGTCGGGGGGCGTCGGGAAGGTGAGCCCGTGTTTCGCCGGGATCACCACGCTCACCCCGCCGAGGATGGCGGGCAGCAGCACCATCAGCCCGATGAAGCCCTTGTCGGAGGCGATCACCGACACATAGCGCCGGATCAGCGTCCACAGCTGGGATCCCCAGCTCTGCGGTTTGGGCGGACGGGTCTGCTGCGGCTGCACCTGCGAGGTCTGGGGCGCGACGGCGTCGAGGTCCGCGGCGTACATCTGGTAGTGCTGCGAGCCGCGCCAGCGGCCCGTCCAGTCGTAGTCGCGGAAGTTCTCGAAGGCCGAGAAGACATCCGCCCAGGTCGGGTAGCCGAAGAAGTTGAGTGCCTCCTCCGGCGGGCCGAAGTAGGCCACGGAGCCGCCGGGCGCCATGACCAGCAGCTTGTCGCAGATCGCCAGCTCGGCCACGGAGTGGGTGACCACCAGGACCGTACGGCCGTCGTCGGCCAGGCCGCGGAGCAGCTGCATGACGTCGCGGTCCATGCCCGGGTCGAGGCCGGAGGTCGGCTCGTCCAGGAATATCAGCGACGGCTTGGTCAGCAGCTCCAGCGCCACGGAAACCCGCTTGCGCTGGCCTCCGGAGAGCGAGGTGACCTTCTTGTCCTTGTGGATGTCGAGCTTGAGTTCCCGCAGCACCTCGTCGATACGGGCCTCGCGCTCGGCCTCCGCGGTGTCGCCGGGGAAACGGAGTTTGGCCGCGTACTTGAGCGCGGTGCGGACCGTCAACTCCTTGTGCAGGATGTCGTCCTGCGGGACCAGACCGATACGCTGCCGCAATTCGGCGAACTGCGTGTAGAGATTTCGGTTGTCGTAGAGGACATCGCCCTGATCGGCCGGCCGGTATCCGGTCAGCGCCCGCAGCAGCGTGGACTTTCCGGAGCCGGACGGGCCGATCACCGCGATGAGCGATTTCTCCGGAACGCCGAACGACACGTCCTTGAGAATCTGCTTGCCGCCCTCGACCGTCACCGTGAGATGGCGGGCAGAGAAAGAGACGTCACCGGTGTCGACGAATTCTTCGAGCCGGTCACCGACGAGCCGGAATGTCGAGTGACCGACACCGACGATGTCCTGCGGGCCGATGATCTGGCTCTGGACCGGCTGGCCGTTGACATAGGTGCCGTTGTGGCTGCCCAGGTCGACGATTTCGAACCGGCCGTCCGGAGTGGCCCGGAACTCCGCGTGGTGCCGGGAGACCTGGAGGTCGGAGACGACGAGTTCGTTCTCCAGCGCACGGCCGATCCGCATCACGTGGCCGGCGGCGATCCGGTGGAACGACGTCGGGCTGCGGTCACCGTTCGCCGGTCGGGCCCCGGCGGAGCCGGCGCCCTGCTGCGGGACCTGCCCCTGCCCGGCCTGCGCCGCCCCGGCGTGCCCCGGCCCGGCCTGGGCCTGCTGCCAGTCGGACTGCGGAGGCACCTGCCCCTGCGGGCTCTGCGCGTACGGGGCCTGGGCGTACCCGGCCTGGGCCGAGGACTGCTGGGCCTGCTGGGCCTGCTGGGCCTGGGCATGCTGCTGGGGCTGCTGTCCCTGAGTCTGCAGGCCCTGCGCCACCCAGTCGGGCGTGGCCTGCTGCGGCGCGGCCGACGCGGACTGCCCTCCCTGGCCCGCCGGCCCTGCGGCGCCGCTGAGGTTCAGTCGCGGACCGTCGGTCGCGTTGCCGAGGTGCACCACCGAACCGGGGCCGAGCTCCAGCTGCTGGATGCGCCGGCCCTGTGCATAGGTGCCGTTCGTGCTTCCGTGATCCTCAATCACCCAACTCTGTCCGCTCCAGCGGATGGTGGCGTGCCGCCAGGAGACCCTGGCGTCGTCGATCACCATGTCGCCCTGCGGATCACGTCCGAGGTTGTACGCCTTGGACGCATCGAGCGTCCAGGTCCGTCCGTTCAATTCCAGTACGAGTTCCGGCACTCCATGCCCCACTAGTTGTCCCCCGAGTGACTCCCTGCCCGGGAGTCTAGGGATGGTGAACATCGTCAGGAACTATTTCAGGCTCAACACCCGAACTGAAACTCGGGCCTTGGCAACCGGGCACCTTGTCTGCCCCGACCCGCTGAAAGGCGCCCAGAGAGCCGTATTCGCTGCGCGATATCCATGGATCATCGCCAAACGGGCAACTCGACGGGCACTCGGGCACTCGCCGGGCCGGTTGCGCCCCGCACGGGCGTCCCCGCCCGGGGCGCACAGCCCGAGCACCCCGAGCACGCCGAACATGTCGCACACCTTCCACCAGCCACCCGACGGATCCGTACGGTGACCCGCCGTGCGCGCCGGACCTCCCCGCGACCTCCGTGGCGGTGCGTACGGGCCGCGCGCCGGGCCGGATCACGTCCCGTACTGCGGGACTGGCGCGCAGCCTCCTCCGCGGCCCCGATACGGTGGGTACACCATGAGCGCATCGCAGAACGCACCCGCCACCGGGGTTCCGGGAGACGACGCCCCCACCCTGCTCGTCAAGATCTTCGGCAAGGACCGTCCCGGTATCACCGCGGGGCTGTTCGACACCCTCGCCGCCTACTCCGTCGACGTCATCGACATCGAGCAGGTCGTCACCCGGGGCCGCATAGTGCTCTGCGCCCTGGTCACGGCCCCGGCGGGCGGGGGCGACAGCGTCACCGAGGGTGAGCTCAGGGCCACCGTGCACAGCTGGGCCGAGTCGCTCAAGCTGCAGGCCGAGATCATCTCCGGCCGTGGCGACAACCGGCCCCGGGGGACGGGACGTTCGCATGTCACCGTGCTCGGCAACCCGCTGACCGCCGAGTCCACGGCCGCCATCGCGGCGCGCATCACCGGCACCGGCGGCAACATCGACCGGATCTTCCGGCTCGCGAAGTACCCGGTCACCGCCGTGGAATTCGCCGTGTCCGGTGCGGACACGGAGCCGCTGCGCACCGCTCTGGCGACCGAGGCGGCCGCGCTGGGCGTCGATGTCGCGGTGGTCGCCGCCGGCCTCCAGCGGCGGGCCCAGCGGCTGGTCGTGATGGACGTCGACTCGACCCTCATCCAGGACGAGGTGATCGAGCTCTTCGCGGCCCACGCGGGGTGCGAGGACAAGGTCGCCGAGGTGACGACGGCCGCGATGCGCGGCGAACTCGACTTCGAGCAGTCACTGCACGCCCGCGTGGCGTTGCTGGCGGGGCTCGACGCGTCGGTCGTCGACAAGGTGCGTGCGGAGGTCCGGCTGACACCGGGCGCTCGGACGCTGATCCGCACCCTGAAGCGCCTCGGGTACCAAGTGGGCGTCGTGTCCGGCGGATTCACCCAGGTCACCGACGACCTCCAAGAGCGGCTGGGGCTCGACTTCGCCTCCGCCAACACCCTGGAAGTGGTGGACGGGAAGCTGACCGGCAAGGTGATCGGCGAGGTGGTCGACCGGGCCGGCAAGGCGCGGCTGCTGCGTCGGTTCGCCGCCGAGGCCGGGGTTCCGCTCGATCAGACGGTCGCGATCGGCGACGGCGCCAATGACCTGGACATGCTCAACGCTGCGGGGCTCGGTGTGGCGTTCAACGCCAAGCCGGTCGTCCGCGAGGCGGCTCACACCGCCGTGAACGTCCCGTTCCTCGACACGGTGCTCTACCTGCTGGGCGTCACCCGCGAAGAGGTCGAGGCGGCGGACACGCACGCCGACTGAACGGTCCGGGGACGGCAGGGGGCTTCCACGGCCCGGTACGGAGTCGTGGGCGCCCGGGAATGTGCTGGTGGCTGCCCGGGAAGTACGGGTGCCGCCCCCGCACAGAGCGTCGGCCTCCACCGCCCGTCAGGGGTGAAGGCCGACGACTCGGCGGTACCGGGGATCACTCGTGGGGCGTCCAGTAGTCCAGGAGCTTGCCGACGCCGTGCTCCACCGACTTCCACGAGCCGTTGAAGCCGACGACGGCTATCGCGGCGGTCGGGAAGCCCTTCCGCTGCATGCGGGCCAGGGCGTCCGCGTCGGCCGCTCCCGCGAGTGCGTCGGCCAGGGCGTGCATCCCGGGGTTGTGACCGATGACCATCAGGTCCTTCACATCGTCGGGCGTCTCGTTGAGCAGGGCGATGAGCTCGCCGAGGGATGCCTCGTACAACCGGTCCTCGTAAACGGTCTTGGGCCGCTGCGGCAGCTCGTGCACGACGAGCTTCCAGGTCTCGCGGGTCCGGGCCGCGGTCGAGCACAGGGTGAGATCGGGGTTGATGCCCATCCCGGCGATCCGGCGGCCGGCGACGGGGGCGTCCTTGCGCCCGCGCTCGGCGAGCGGGCGTTCGATGTCGGGGACCTCCGGCCAGTCGGCCTTGGCGTGGCGGAGGAGGACGATCCTGCGGGTTTCCGAGGGTCCGGGGGTGGCTTCCGGGGAAGTTGCAGCGGCGCTCATGCGTCCCAGCTTCGCATGAAACCAGCGGTGAGGCGCGGGGTGTTGAGAGCCTCACCCATGACGGGTGATCTGCCCGCCCACCAGGCACGGTCACCGGACACCCCCGGGAACCTCCTCGCCCGGCGACCACCGCGGACGGCCTCAGCGGGACACCGCCGGGATCCGGTCACGGAGCGCTGTCCGGCATAAGCATCCGGGCATGCTCCAGGATCCGGGCCAACGCCGGTGACGGGCCGGACGCCGCGTGGGCCTCGGACGGGCCGAGGGCAAGCGCCAGCAGGGCCAGGAACGCGAGAGCGGGCAGCGCCACGGCCCACCAGGGCAGCTGCTGCCCTGCGGATGGGCTCCGCCTCCGGGTCCCGGCCGGGGAGGCGCCGCGGACGGGGGCACCGGCGGCCGGGGCCCCCGGGGTCGCGTTCCGCTTCGGGTTCCGGTTGCGGGATCCCGGCCCGGTACGGGTCCGGGCACCGCTACGGGTCCGGGCACCGGTCCACGTACGAGCACCGGTCCGTATGCGGGACGACAGCGTGGGCGCCGCCATGGGGCCCGCCTCCGTAGGTCGCGTGGGACGGCGCGGCCGCCTGCCACGGCCGCGCCCACCGCACGGCGCGGTGTCCCTCGAACCTACGGACGCCGGCCCACCGGGCCCATCCGGTGATCCACCCATGCGCCCCTGATCCCCGTCCCCTAGGGGAAGCGGCGTCCTCCCGGGGCCGCCGCTCCCGGCGGCGCTCAGCGGGCCGGGGCCTGCCGGCTCCTCGCGATCACGGAGACAGGCGATGACGGCGGGTGACGCGCCGGGCGCGCCCCGCTCACGGCCTCGCCGCGGCCGACGGCTCAGGGGGAGGCAATGCTCGCTATCACGCCGATCACCACGGTGATGACGAGCATCAGTCCGAGGACGGCGAGCAGCTTCTTCTGGCTGTTCTGGGGGTGGGGATCCAGCACTGGCATGCGGCCAGTCTCGCACCCCCGGCCCGGGCCTCCCCCCGCGGGTCCGGCCGCGAGCGCCCCGGGCCACGAGGCGCCGACCGCGGCCGGGGGCCGCCGGACGGTCCGTCCCCGGGTCACGGGGCCGTCCGGCGGCCCCGGCCGGTCGAGGGCGGCGGCCGTCGCGGGCGGCGGCCGTCGCGGGCGGCGGCCGTCGAGTTCGGCTCACCCGCCCAGTTCGGCTCACCCGCCGAGTTCGTCCTCCACGAAGCGGTTCCGCCCGGCCAGCAGCCCCAGCCCGATCTGCGGCACCATCAGGCAGGCCATCAGTGCGAGGGGCAGCCCCCAGCCGCCGCTGTGCTGGTAGAGCACGCCGATCAGCAGCGGCCCCGGGATGGAGATGAGGTAGCCGACGCTCTGGGCGAAGGCGGAGAGCCGCACCACCGCCGCCCCGGTCCGGGTGCGCATCCCGATCAGGGTCAGGACCAGCGGGAACGCGCAGTTGGACACCCCCAGGAGCAGCGCCCAGCCCCAGGCTCCGGCCGCCGGGGCGAGGTACAGGCCCGCGTATCCGGTGAGTCCGCAGATCCCCAGAGCCATGGCCAGCAGGCCCTGGTTCCGCATCCGGGCGGCGAGCCGCGGCAGGACGAAGGAGAGGGGCACGCCGAGCCCCATGGCCACGGCGAGCAGGACACCGGAGGTGGCCGCCGGGACTCCCGCGTCGCGGAAGATCTGCGGCATCCAGCCCATGGTGATGTAGGCGGCCGTCGCCTGGAGGCCGAAGAAGCAGGCGAGGGCCCAGGCGGTACGGCTGCGGGCGATGCTGCCGCCCGCGGAGCGGGAGCCGTCGCCGGCCTCACCCCGCCCGGGAGCCGGGGCCTCGCCCTGCCCGGGAGCCGGTGCGTCCGCCGCCGAGCCGCGGTTGCGGTCGCGGACCAGCGGCAGCCAGGGCACGACGGCGAGGAGGGCCGGGAAGGCCCACACCACCAGCCCCATGCGCCAGCTGTCCCCCAGCACCCCGGCCACGGGCACGGTGACGGCGGCTGCGAGGGCGGTACCGAGGGCCAGCCCCATGGAGTAGAGGCCGGTCATCGTGCCGACGCGGTCGGGGAACCAGCGCTTGACGATGGCCGGCATCAGCACGTTGCTCACGGCTATGCCCGCGAGGGCGAGCGCGCTGGCGGCGAGGAAGCCGCCGGTGGATCCCGCGAACGGCCGGATCAGCAGGCCCGTCGCGATGGCCGCCATACCCGCGCCGACGACGGCGCCGGCGCCCCAGCGGCGCGCCAGCCGGGGTGCCGCGACCCCGAAGACCGCGAAGCACAGCGGCGGCACCGAGGTGAGGAGCCCGGCGACCGTACCGCTCATCCCGAGGCCGTCCCGGACCTCCTCCAGGAGCGCTCCGAGGCTGGTGATGGCGGGGCGGAGATTGAGGGCGGCGAGCACCAGCCCGACGACGACCAGTCGGGTCAGCCAGCCGGGCACGGCCTGCTGGGGGCCGTCGGTCGGCTGGGGGCGGGAGGGCTCGGTGGCGGTGGATCGGTCAGGACTCAGGGTGGAGGTGTCGTCGGCCATATGCGCCATCATAGAATCATGGGATGATTGCCTGTCCAATCGATTCGGCTCATGGCCGCTCCCCTCGTCCCGCCCGGCGATCTCCTCACCCGGACCGCCCCCATCGCCCCGGCCCTTCCGACAGACTCGACCCGACCCACAGATCCGACCGACCCGACCGTTCTGGAGAGCCATGCCGCTGACCAGCCCCCGGCGTTCCGCGCTCGTCGACCAGGTGATCACCGAGCTGCGGAAGCAGATCGCCTCCGGCGAGTGGCCCGTCGGCTCCCGCATCCCCACGGAACCCGAGCTGGTCGAGCAGCTGGGGGTGGCCCGGAACACGGTCCGCGAGGCGGTGCGCGCCCTCGCCCACAACGGGCTGCTGGACATCCGGCAGGGCTCGGGCACGTATGTGGTCGCGACGAGCGAGCTGGCCGGGGTGATGCAGCGGCGCTTCGCCGACGCCGCGCCGCGGCACATCGCCGAGCTGCGGAGCACGCTGGAGTCGTCGGCCGCCCGGCTGGCCGCGGAGCGCCGTACCGAACGCGACCTCGCACAGCTCGACGTCCTGCTGGAGCGGCGCGACGCCGCCTGGGAGTCGGGCGACATCGAAGCCTTCGTGGAGGCCGACGCGACCCTGCACCTGGCGGTGGTGGCGGCCTCCCACAACGACGTGATGACCACGCTCTACGCGGACCTGCGGGACGTCCTGCGGGACTGGCTGCGGAGCGACGTGCCCCATGGGATGCGCCCCGAGGACTACATGGAGCACACGCGGCTGGTCGAGGCCATCCGTGCCGGTGACGCCGACGCGGCGGGCGCGGAGGCCGCGGGGTACGCCCTGGCGTGCCACCGCGAGCGGATGACGGCCGACGGCCGCTGACGTCACGGGGACCGGTCGGGGAGGGCCCGTGCCGCCGGCCCCGGAAGCGCCCGGCCCCGGGGAGCGCTCGCCCGGTGCCCGTCGCGGACGGCCCCGGCCACCGTGCCGCCCATGTCCCGGCCCCCGGCGCCCCGGACCCCGCCGTGCCCCGGTTCAGGCTCCGAGGGGCCGCCCGCCGTCACAGTGGTGCCGGGGTGTGCGTGACCCAGACGGCGCGTATGTCCGTCCAGCAGCGGTCCGTCAGCTCGACGGTCCTGGCCGGGCCGACGTCCACCGGCTTGCCGTCCACATCCGGGTCCCACCACCGGTCGCACTCGATGTGCAGCTGGACCAGGTCGCTCTCCGGGTAAGGGTTGTGGCAGGCCACCACGGCCCGCGACCCCTCGACCCGGGTCCGGCACTCCGCGCGGTACGGCGGCCAGGGCTCGCGGCCGGGGTCCGGGCGCACCGGACGGGGCGTACGGGAGGCACCGGCGTCCGGGGCCGCGATGGCGGCGGCGGACGACGGGGAGATCACAGCTGCGGAGAGCACCAGCACCGCTGCGGCGGCACGACGGAGAACACGCACTTCGGGGGACCTCCTCGGCCGTACTGCGGGGACACCGCGGCTGCACCACAAGGGGTCGTACCTCACCAGGGTCCCCGGCGCCGGGGAGCGGCGCCCGGGGTACTGGGCCGAACGGGCGACGCCCCGGCCCGCGCG
>NZ_JBEOXS010000088.1:0-23409 GCF_040296705.1 Streptomyces sp. NPDC002055 | reverse complement strand
GCGCACCGTACGTGCGCCGCGGCCCGCCCGGGTCCGCCGGAGGCACCGGCGGACGGGGACCTGCGGTGACTACCGGCGGGCGACGCCCTCGGCCCGCGCGGCCGCCGCGACCGCGGCGGTCACGGCCGGCGCGACCCGCTCGTCGAACGGCGACGGAATCACCTTGTCCGCGCTCAGCTCGTCGGCCACGACGGCGGCCAGCGCCTCCGCGGCGGCCAGCTTCATGCCCTCGGTGATCTGCGAGGCCCGCACCTGCAGGGCGCCCGCGAAGATGCCCGGGAAGGCGAGCACGTTGTTGATCTGGTTCGGGAAGTCACTGCGCCCGGTGGCGACCACGGCCGCGTAGCGGGCGGCGACCTCCGGGTGGATCTCCGGGTTCGGGTTGGCCATGGCGAAGATCAGCGAGTCCTTCGCCATCGTCGCGACCGCGGACTCCGGGACCGTGCCGCCGGAGACGCCGATGAAGACGTCCGCACCGTCGAGCGCGGTCTCCAGGGAACCGGAGAGGCCGGCCTTGTTGGTGAAGCCGGCGAGCTCCCGCTTGACGTCGGTGAGGTCCGAGCGGTCCTGGCTCACGATGCCCTTGCGGTCGCACACCGCGACATCGCCGATGCCGGCCTCGACCAGGATCTTGGCGATGGCGACACCGGCCGCGCCCGCGCCGGAGATCACGGCGCGCAGCTGGCCGAGCGAACGGTCGGTGAGCTTGGCGGCGTTGCGCAGCGCGGCGAGGGTGACCACCGCCGTGCCGTGCTGGTCGTCGTGGAAGACGGGGATGTCCAGCCGCTCCTGGAGCTTGCGCTCGATCTCGAAACAGCGCGGCGCGGAGATGTCCTCCAGGTTCACTCCGCCGAAGGACGGGGCGAGCCGGACGACGGTGTCGACGATCTCGTCGCTGTCCCGGCAGTCCAGGGCGATGGGAACCGCGTCCACGCCACCGAACTGCTTGAAGAGGATGGCCTTGCCCTCCATCACCGGAAGCGACGCCTCCGGCCCGATGTCGCCGAGCCCCAGCACCGCACTGCCGTCCGTCACGACGGCCACGACCTGGGACTTCCAGGTGTAGTCGTGGACGAGCTCCGGCTGCTCGGCGATGGCACTGCACACCTTGGCGACGCCCGGCGTGTAGGCGAGGGACAGGTCGTCCCTGTCGCGCACCGGCACGGTGGACTGGACGGCCATCTTGCCGCCACGGTGCAGTGCGAAGGCCGGATCGAAGAGCCCTTCGCCGTCCGTCTCTCCGTCACTGCGAGGATTCACGATCTCCGCTGCCACTTTGTTGACCCCTTTGTCGATTCTGTTTGAGGGTAAACCGCCCCGGGTTGCGGGACGGGCGGGCACCGCGTCCGATGCCCTGCTTGGCGGATGGCCCGCCGCACAGGGAGTAGTACGGACGCCGGGCGCGCCGCACACGCGCCCTGAGCCCCGGGTGAGGGGTGTAAGGGTCTTTTCTACCGGACGCGCGGAGTGATGGACGAGTGACTTCCATTGCAGCGCCGCGCCAGACATCCACGTTTACTGTGATAGCAGTAAAACCGTGAACACATGACCATGAACAGCTTCAATACGGACATGACGCCTGGAATCGCTCCGCGCCATGTCCCACACGTCCCGGTTGTCGGGACGGTCCGGCGGTCGGGGATGGTCACCCGTTATCCGATTTTGACATGACTGGCGCCCTGTTCGGGGCCGTCCGGATGGCAAGATGCGCGCATCACACACGGTGGCTGGTTCCGAAAAAGCGTTCCCGCCACCGGATCCCTTCACATGCAGGAGGACCCAGCCATGACCGCTAGCTACACGCGTCGCTCGGCCGCCCGCAGGTCCCGGATGGCCGCCGCCGGCGCGATCGCGGTCACCGGAGCCCTGCTGCTCACCGGGTGCGGTGACCAGACGGAAGGCGCCAAGGAGGGCGGGAGCAGCCAGGGCTCCCAGGCGCCCCTCTTCTCCGAGCTGCCCCAGGACATCCAGAAGTCCAAGGTGATCAAGGTCGGCACCGATGCCACCTACGCCCCGATGGAGTTCGAGGAGGGCGGCAAGATCGTCGGCGTCGACCCCGCGATCGCCGAAGCCCTCGGCAAGCAGCTGGGCGTCCGGTTCCAGTTCACCAGCGGAACCTTCGACGGGCTGATCACCGGCCTGAACTCCGGCCGCTCGGACATCATCATGTCCTCGATGAGCGACACCAAGGAGCGCCAGCAGGGCATCGACGACAAGGGCAAGAAGGCCGGCCCGGGCGTCGACTTCGTGGACTACTTCAACTCGGGCGTCTCGCTGCTCGTGAAGAAGGGCAACCCGAAGGGCATCGAGTCGCTGGACGACCTGTGCGGCCAGAAGGTGGCCGTCCAGCGCGGCACGATCTACGAGACCACCTTCCAGAAGCAGGCCAAGACGTGCGCCGAGGACAAGAAGGGCAAGCTCACGATCGAGTCCTTCGACAGCGACGCCGAGGCCCAGACGCGCGTCAAGTCCGGGGGCGCCGTGGCCGACCTCAACGACTTCCCGGTCGCGTCGTACATCGCGAAGACGGCGGGCGGCGGCAAGGACTTCGAGGTCACCGGTGACCAGACCGAGGCGGGTCCGTTCGGCATCGCGGTGAGCAAGAAGAACACCCAGCTGCGGGACGCACTCAAGGCTGCTCTGGACAAGAGCATCGCCGACGGTTCGTACAAGAAGGCCCTCGAGAAGTGGGACGTGACCGACAGCGCCGTGGAGAAGGCGGCCGTCAACGCCGGTTCCTGACCCCCCGCGTTCCATTCGAAGGGCAACCCCCGTGAGTGACAAGTTCAAGAAGGAGTCCGACGGCGGCACCCCGCCCGACGGGCCCCAGGTCTCCCAGGAGACCGCCTCCGTTCCGCCGGAGGACATCCGGGCGATCCCGGTGCGGCACTACGGGCGCTGGGTCAGCGCCGTGGTCGTGCTGGCCCTGCTCGCCCTGCTGGTGTACTCGTTCTCCCAGGGCAACATCCGCTGGGCGACGGTCGGGGACTACCTGTTCGACGACCGCATCCTGGCGGGCGCCGGCCGCACCCTGCTGATCAGCGTTCTCTCCATGATCATCGGCCTGGTGCTGGGTCTGGTCTTCGCCGTGATGCGGCTGTCGAAGAACCCGGTGACCGGCAGCGTCGCCTGGCTGTACATCTGGTTCTTCCGCGGCACCCCGGTCCTGGTGCAGCTGCTGATCTGGTTCAACCTCGCGCTCATCTTCCCGATCCTCAATCTCGGCTTCTACAAGGACGAGATGACCGACGTCATGACGCCGTTCATGGTCGCTCTCCTCGGGCTCGGGCTGAACGAAGGCGCCTACATGGCGGAGATCGTGCGTGCGGGCATCCAGTCCGTGGACGAGGGGCAGACCGAGGCGGCACACGCCCTCGGCATGACCGGGACGAAGACGATGCGCCGCGTCGTCCTGCCGCAGGCGATGCGCGTCATCGTCCCGCCGACCGGCAATGAGTTCATCAACCTGCTCAAGACGTCGTCACTGGTGACGGTCGTGTCGTATGTCGACCTGCTGCGCGCGGCCCAGAACATCGGCTCGACCACGTTCGCGACGTTCGAGCTCCTCCTGGTCGCCTCGTTCTGGTACCTGGTGATGACCAGCGTGTTCAGCGTGGGCCAGTACTACCTGGAGCGTCACTACGCCAAGGGGTCGCTGCGCAGTCTGCCGCTGACCCCGTTCCAGCGAATCAAGGTCAATCTGACCTCCTTCAGCAACCGTGGAGGTGCCGTCGGATGAACGCGATGGTGAAGGCCGAAGGCGTCCACAAGTCCTTCGGCGCGGCCCACATCCTCAAGGGCATCGACCTGGAGGTCGCCCCGCGCGAGGTGTTCTGCCTCATCGGGCCGTCGGGCTCGGGCAAGTCCACCTTCCTGCGGTGCATCAACCACCTGGAGAAGATCAACGCCGGACGGCTCTACGTCGACGGCGACCTGGTCGGCTACCGGCAGAAGGGCGACAAGCTCTACGAGCTCAAGGACAGCGAGGTCGCTCTCCGGCGCCGGGACATCGGCATGGTGTTCCAGCGGTTCAACCTCTTCCCGCACATGACGGCGCTGGAGAACGTCATGGAGGCGCCCGTCCAGGTCAAGGGCGAGACCAAGGCCGTGGCCCGGGAGCGGGCCCAGCGGCTGCTGGACCGGGTCGGACTGGCCGACAAGGCGCGGAACTACCCGTCCCAGCTCTCCGGCGGCCAGCAGCAGCGGGTGGCGATCGCCCGCGCCCTGGCCATGGAGCCGAAGCTGATGCTCTTCGACGAGCCGACCTCGGCTCTCGACCCGGAGCTGGTCGGGGACGTCCTGGACGTCATGCGCGGACTCGCCGAGGACGGCATGACGATGATCGTCGTCACCCACGAGATGGGCTTCGCCCGCGAGGTGGGCGACGCGCTGGTCTTCATGGACGACGGCGTGGTGGTCGAGTCCGGCCACCCGCGGGACGTGCTGACCAACCCGCAGCACGAGCGCACCAAGGGGTTCCTCTCCAAGGTGCTCTAGCGGTACGGCCGGAAGGCGCTCCAGCGGTACGGCCGGCGCCCGCCGCGGGGAACCGACCGCGCTGGGCCCGGGCCGGAAACGGCGGAATCCCGGGCCGGACGTGATCGTCCGGCCCGGGATTCCGCCGTCGTGGCCCCGCGGGCTCCCGGAGCCGTCGCAGGGCAGCGCCCCCGCCGCTCCTCCGGGCACGGCTACTTCAGCGCCAGCACCGCCGCGTCCGACGGCGAGCACCACACGGTCCGCGCCTCGCCGAAGCCCGCCGCCCGCAGCGCCTCGGCGTGTGCCGCGGCCGACTGCACCTCGCCGTCGGCGTGGTCGCCGTCGGACGGATTGCCGAAGATCCGGAAGCGCTCGGCCACCGGACCCGCGAGGACCGGGTCGGCCGCCACCTCACGCCACCAGCCCTCCCAGTCCTGGGCGCCCGCGGCCTTCTCCCGCTCCTGGCGCGCGTGCCGGAAGACCCGCTCGGCCTCGTTGATCCGGGGCGTCGACGCGTCGGGCATGTGATCGGCGTTGACGAAGACCCCGCCGTCCCGGAGTACCCCGGCGAGCTGCCCGTAGAGGGTCGACAGCTGGTCGCCGGTGAGCCAGTGCAGCGCCGTGGCGGTCAGCACCGCGTCGTACCGCCGGTGCGGCAGCCGGCTCGTCCACTCCGGGTCCGTCAGGTCCGCGGTGACGAACTCGGCCCGGGACTCGCCCGCGAAGGAGCCGCGGGCGATGGTCAGCAGCGCCGGGTCGAGGTCGACGCCGGTGCTGACCGCCCCGGGGAAGCGGCGCAGCAGCCGGGCCGAGATGCTCCCGGTGCCGCAGGCGAGATCGAGCACCTTCGGCTCGGGCCCCACCAGCGCCTCGACCATGTCCAGCATCACCCGGAAGCGTTCCTCGCGGTCCGGGAGGTACCACTCCTGCTGGCGGTCCCAACTGACCTGCCAGGCTGCCCAGTCCGTGCGTGCGGCCACCGTCTCCGTCATACCGATCCTCCGAACCATCCGATCAGTAATACCCTCGAAGCAGACTCGGTCGTTACTCCGAGCGTCACCGACCTTAGACCGCCCCTGGTAAGGACTACAAGTGGAACTGGCCTATTACTCGGACTACGCCGTGCGCCTGGTCAACAGCGAGGACCCGGTCCAGGGCACGGACGAGCTGACCTCCGTCGAGGCGGTGCGGGAGCTCTTCGGGCCGGCCGCCCAAGCGGCCCGCCGGACGACGGAGGCGGACGTCACCCGCCTCCGCGGCGTCCGGGCCCGGCTCCGGGCGGTCTTCGAGGCGGCCGCCGAGCACGACGAGGTACGGGCGGTCGACCTGCTCAACGCGCTGCTGATGGAGTTCCCGGTCAGCCCGCAGATCTCGGGACACGAGCTGCGGGACGCCGACGGCCGCCCCGACTGGCACCTGCACATCGCCGACCACCCGGCGAACGCGACCGCCGGCTACGCGGCGACCGCCTCGATGGGCCTCGCCTTCCACCTCACCGAGCTCGGGGTCGACCGGCTCGGCATCTGCCAGGCCCACCCCTGCCGCCGGGCGTACCTCGACACCTCGACCAACCGCTCCCGGCGGTACTGCTCGGACCGCTGCGCGACCCGCGCCAACGTGGCCGCCTACCGGGCCCGCAAACGCCTGGAGGGCGAACGGTCCGAACGCGGCTCGGAGCCCACGGACCGGCCCGGACGCACCGAGCGCACCGGCCCCAGCGGCCGGACGGCCGAGGCCGCCCAGGACAGCAGCGCCGCCGGCGACCGCTGACCCTTCAGCGCACGCGGCGGCCGCAGCCGCACCCGGGCGCGGGCCAGCACCAGTTCCTCGGGGACGGCGCCGAACTCCCGGCTGTCGTTCTCCACGAACGGGTTGTCGCCCAGCACCCACCAGCCGCCCGCGCGGCGTTCCACGGCCCGCTTCACGATCATCAGGTCCTGCTGCATCGGGTGCCGCAGCACGATGACGTCCCCCGGACGCACCTCGGCGCCGTACTGGACCACCAGCTGATCACCGGGGTGCAGGGTCGGCACCATGGACGGTCCGACCACCTCGGCGAGCCCGTACGGCAGGGCTCCCCGGGGCGGCCGGCCGCGCTCCGGCTCGCGTTCGTACCCCTGCAACCGGCCACCCTCCGGCATCCGGCACCTCCCGGTCCGTCGCTCCACGCATACCAGCCTGACACCGGACTTTCGTCCTAGGCCCCCTGGGGCGCCCGAGAAAACCCCTCCCGCACGGAGTAATGTCCCACCTGAGAAGACGATCACGAGGAAGGACAGCTCTATGCTCTCCCGCCTGTTCGCCCCCAAGATTCAGGTCAGCGCCCACTGCGACCTGCCCTGCGGCGTCTACGACCCGGCTCAGGCCCGTATCGAGGCAGAGTCCGTCAAGGCGATCCAGGAGAAGTACCAGGCCAACGAGGACGCGGCCTTCCGCACTCGGGCCCTCGCCATCAAGGAGGAGCGCGCTGAGCTCGCGAAGCACCACATCTCGGTGCTGTGGAGCGACTACTTCAAGCCCCCGCACTTCGAGAAGTACCCGCAGCTGCACCAGCTCGTCAACGACGCGCTGAAGGCCGGAAGCACCGCCAAGGGGTCCACCGACCCGGCGACGGGGCAGAAGCTGCTGGACCTCATCGCCGAGATCGACAAGATCTTCTGGGAGACCAAGAAGGCCTGATCACAGCGGGCCGGACCGGCCGGGGACAGCGTTCCCCCGGTCATGCCCGGCCGACAGCACAGCCCGGAAGGGCCCGACCGCCATCGGCGGCCGGGCCCTTCCCGGTTCTCCCCGGCCTTCCGGCCCCACTCCCCGGGCCCGCGTACCGGGGCGGCTGCCCCGGATCCGTCCCGGTTGCGCGGGTCGTGCCAGAACTCGCGGCGGAACGTTGGCGGAACCCGCTCTGCCCTACTGGCGAGTCGGCCCAAGACTGGGAGCACACCCGCACCGCGCAACAGGGAGAACGCCCCATGACCACCGGGTCTCGCGTACTGGCTCTCGGTCACCACCAGCCCGCCACGGTGCTGACCAACGACGAGCTGGCCGCCATGGTGGACACCAGCGACGCCTGGATCCGCAGCCGGGTCGGGATCCGCACCCGCCATGTCGCCGGGCCCGAGGAGTCGGTGGACGACATGGCCGCCACCGCCGCCGGCAAGGCCCTGGCCCACAGCGGCCTGGCGCCCGGGGACATCGATCTCGTCCTCGTCGCCACCTGCACGGCCGTCGACCGCAGCCCCAACACCGCCGCCCGTGTCGCCGCCCGGCTCGGCCTGGCCTCCCCCGCCGTGATGGACCTCAACGTCGTCTGCGCCGGCTTCACCCACGCCCTCGCCACCGCCGACCACGCCATCCGCGCCGGCTCGGCGAGCCGCGCCCTGGTGATCGGCGTCGAGAAGTTCACCGACGTCGCCGACTGGACGGACCGGTCGACCTGCGTCCTGGTGGGCGACGGCGCCGGTGCCGCCGTGGTCACCGCCGCGGAGGAGCCGGGGATCGGCCCGGTGGTCTGGGGATCCGTTCCGGAGATGGGCAACGCCGTGCGCATCGAGGGCACGCCGAGCCGCTTCTCCCAGGAGGGCCAGGCCGTCTACCGCTGGGCCACCACCCAACTGCCGCCCATCGCCCGCCGGGTCTGCGAGCGGGCCGGTGTCGCCCCGGAGGACCTCGCGGGGGTCGTCCTCCACCAGGCCAACCTGCGGATCATCGAACCGGTCGCCCGGAAGCTGGGCGCGGTCAACGCGGTGATCGCGCGGGATGTCGTCGAGTCCGGCAACACCTCCGCCGCGAGCATCCCGCTGGCGCTGTCGAAGCTGGTGGAACGCGGTGAGGTGAGCTCCGGCGCCCCGGTGCTGCTCTTCGGCTTCGGCGGCAACCTCTCGTACGCGGGCCAGGTCATTCGCTGCCCCTGAGCGGTCCGCGGGGCCGCCCTGGCCGGGCTTCCTGGCTTCCCCGGCTTTCCGGGCTTTCCTGGGGCAGAGGTCGGGGCCGCGCCCTCGGGCGGACGGGCGACGGCCACGGTGCCCCGCTCGGCGGCCGCGGCGAGGCTCTCCGGGCGGATGCCCTGAGCCCCGCCCCCGGGACGGACGCCGCAGCAGCCGCCCCGGAACCGGGCTCAGCCGCTGCGGCGGGGCTTCCCGGCCGGACGCCCCGATTCCCCGCCCGGGACCGGCGCGGGGCGCAGCGGCCCCGCGCCGGTCCCCGGCTCAGCGACTCAGCGGCTGCGGCTCAGCGGCTGCGGCTGCGGCTGCGGCTGCGGCAGCAGCTCAGCGACTGCGGCAGCAGCTCAGCGACTGCGGCGGGTCACGAACTCCGCGAGAGCCAGCAGGTCACCGGCGTGCGCGAGATCCGGCACCGCCCGGGCCAGCTGGTCGACGGCCGAGGCCATCCGCACACAGGCCTCGCTCTGCGCCCAGTCCCGCCCTCCCGCACGCTCCACGGCGTCCGCCGCCCGCCGCAGCGCACCGGCGTCGAGCGGGCCCTCCATCGCGTACACCCGGGCGAGTTCGGCGGCGGCGGGGGTGCCCGAGGCCAGCGCGGCGACCACGGGCAGCGACTTCTTGCGGGCCGCGATGTCGGCTCCCACCGGCTTGCCCGTGTCCGCCGGGTCGCCCCAGATGCCGATCAGATCGTCGATCAGCTGGAACGCCAGCCCCGCCTCCCGCCCGAAGGCGTCCATGGCCGCCACGGCACTCTCCCCCGCGCCGGCGTAGAGCGCGCCGAGCGCACAGGCGCAGCCGAGCAGCGCCCCGGTCTTGGCCTCGGCCATGGCCAGGCTCTCGTCGAGCCCGACCTCCGCCCGCTGCTCGAAGGCGCAGTCGGCGTGCTGGCCGTCGCACAGCTCGACCACGCAGGCGGCGAGCCGGCCGGCCGCCTCCGTGGCGGCGGGGTGGGGATCCTGGGCGAGGATCCGCAGCGCCAGGGAGTGCAGGGCGTCCCCGGCGAGGATGGCGTCCGGGATCCCGAAGACGGTCCAGGCGGTGGGCCGGTGGCGGCGGGTCGGATCCCGGTCGATGACGTCGTCGTGGAGCAGCGTGAAGTTGTGCACCAGCTCCACCGCGGCCGCGGCGCGCACCACCTGCTCGGCCCGGCCGCCCAGGGCCCCGGCGGCGGCCAGCACCAGGGCCGGACGGATGGCCTTGCCCGCGTTGCCCGCGGTCGCGGTGCCCCCGGCGTCCTGCCAGCCGAAGTGGTAGGCGGCGATGCGCCGCATCGAGGCCGGCAGCGAGTCCACCGCCGCCCGCAGCGCCGGGTTCACGGCCTTGCGCGACCGCTCGAGAAGATCCGTGGCCTCGCGGCACTCCCGGCTCTGCGTGAACGTGTCCATCGCCCCACCCCTCGACGTGCCAACGCAGGTCTCCCACCTGCCCGTTCATCCTGGCAGCCGCTGTCGACCGCCCACCATTACTCGAATGGGTGGGAATAGATCACGGTGCCCGGGCGCATTCCGGACGCCGCATCACGGCACCCGGCCCCTCGCGGCACCGCGACAGGAGGCGGTGGAACGGGTGTCGGTTACCCTGAGAACAGGTATTCCGTATCAATTCAGACCTCTCAGGCCTTCCGCCGCGGGGATTCCGGTCCACCGGGCGGGCCTTGTCCGGTGACGGGGCGACGGCATCCGCTCATCCGCATCGATCGCAGGAGGCAGCTCATGTCAGGGTTCCTGGACCGCGCCAAGGAACAGGCGCAGCGCGGGCTCCATCAGGGCAAGCAGAAGATCGACGACGTGCAGGCCCAGCGAACGGGCCAAGACCTGGTGAAGAGGCTGGGCGAGGCGTACTACGCGGAGCGGCACGGCACGGGCACCCCGGAGGGGACCCAGAAGGCGCTGGACGCCGTGGAGAACCACGCCCAGGCCCACGGCGAGGACTTCCTGCGGGGCTGAGCAGGACACGCAGGCCGGCCGCCCCCGGGTCCGCGCGCCGGGCCGGGGGGCGGCCGGTCGACGTGCCCGGGAACGCCCGGGCCGGAAGGGGCGGCCGTCCTCACCTCCGCTTCCGGTGGCCCGGCCTCCCCTTCCGGCCCGCGGCGCCCGGCCCGCCGAGGCCCGGCAGCACCGCAGGTGACAGCCCCGGCAGCACCGCGGGTGACAATGGGCCCGTGAGTTCCCCGGCCCCCGATCCCGACCTGCTGCGTCCGCGGCTGCCCTCGCCGCTGGAGCCGGTGGACGACGCGCGCTTCACCCGCCGGGGCGTCCGGCTCCTGCTCAAACGGGACGACCTCATCCACCCCGACATACCCGGCAACAAGTGGCGCAAGCTGGTCCCCAACCTGCGCGCCGCGGCCGAGCGGGGGCAGACCACGCTCCTCACCTTCGGCGGCGCCTACTCCCACCATCTGCGCGCCACCGCCGCCGCCGGACGCCTGCTCGGCCTGCGGACGATCGGGGTCGTCCGGGGCGGCGAGCTGGCCGACCGCCCGCTCAACTCCTCCCTGGCCCGCTGTGCCGCCGACGGCATGGAGCTGCACTTCATCGACCGCTCCGCCTACCGGCGCAAGGCGGAGCCGGCCATGGCCGCCGAGCTGCGGGAACGCTTCGGCGACTGCCACCTGGTACCCGAGGGCGGCAGCAACACGGCGGCGGTGCGCGGCTGCACCGAGCTCGGGCGGGAACTGCGGGGCGCCGCGGACGTCGTCGCCGTGGCGTGCGGCACCGGCGGCACCCTGGCCGGGCTGGCCGCCGGGCTCGCCCCGGAGCAGCGGGCCATCGGCTTCCCCGCCCTCAAGGGCGGCTTCCTCGACCGCGAGACCGAGCGGCTGCAGCACGCGGCCTTCGGCGGACGCACCGGAGGCTGGCGGGTCGAGGAGCGCTTCCACTTCGGCGGCTACGCCAGGCTCACCCCCGAACTGCACGCGTTCGCCGACGACTTCACCAGCCGGCACGGCCTGACGGTGGAGCGCCTGTACGTGGCGAAGATGCTCTACGGGCTCACCGCCCTGGCCGAGGAGGGCACGCTCCCGCCGGGGACGACGGTCGCGGCCGTGGTGACCGGCCCGGACCTCTCCCCGCGGGACTGACGGCCGGACCTCCGGGACTGCGGACCTCCGGGCCTGCGGATCCCCGGGAACGGCGGCCGGACCTCCGGGACTGCGGACCTCCGGGAACGGCGGCCAGCCCGCCTGGAGGAGGCGGCGACCCCCGGGAACGGCGGCGACCTCCGGGAACGGCGCACGAGACCCCCACGCAGCGCGCCACCTACCCCGCGAGCTCCTCCCCGTGCGCCGCCGCCTCCTCCAGGTCCAGCCGGCGCAGCAGCAGGCGGAGCATCTCGTCGTCGAGCCGCCCCTCGTCCCGCATGCGCACGAAGACGTCCCGCTCGGCCGCGATCACCTCGCGGGAGAGCCGGCGGTAGGTCTCGTCGACCGACTCCCCGGTCAGTTCGTTGACCCCGCCGAGGCGCTCCCACACCGCGTTGCGCCGCCGCTCCAGCACGGTGCGCAGCCGCTCCTCCAAGGGGCGCGGCAGGGCGTTGCGCGGGTCGGCGAGCAGCTCGTCGAGCCGCCGCTGAGCCGCCTCCGACGCCGCGTTCTGCGCCTCCGCCTCGGCCAGCAGGAGCTGCTGGGAATCGTGGCCGGGCAGCTTCAGCCGCCGGATCAGCGGCGGCAGCGTCACGCCCTGCACCACCAGCGTCCCGATCACCGTGGTGAAGGCCAGGAACAGCAGCAGGTTGCGGGCCGGGAACGCGCCGCCGCCGTGCACGGTCTCCGGGACCGAGAACGCGATCGCGAGCGAGACCACCCCGCGCATGCCCGCCCAGGACACCGCGAAGGGATGGGTCCACGGCGGCCGCTCGCCGGGCCCGCGCAGCAGCGGCAGATAGGTGGCCGGGTACACCCAGAGGAAGCGGGAGGCGACGACCGCCGCGAAGACCACGACGGCGTACCAGGCGGCCTCCCCGGGGGCGTAGCCGCCGAGGCCGCGCAGCACGACGGTCAGCTGGAGCCCGATGACCAGGAAGACCGACGACTCCAGGATGAAGGCGATCATCTTCCAGACCGCCGCCTCCTGGAGCCGGGTCGCGAAGTCGACCTGCCAGGCCCGGTGCCCGAAGTAGAGGCCGACGACCACGACGGCGAGCACGCCCGAGGCGTGGACCGACTCCGCCACCCCGTACGCGAAGAACGGCGTCAGCAGGGAGAGGGTGTTGAGCAGCAGCGGGTCCCGCAGCCGGGTCCGCAGCCAGTGCAGCGGCACCATCAGCAGCAGTCCGATGCCCACGCCGCCGCCCGCGGCGAGCGCGAACTCCGCCAGCCCCTCGCCCCAGGTCAGCCCCTCCCCGACAGCCGCCGCCAGAGCGACCCGGTAGGCGGTGATCGCGGTCGCGTCGTTGAACAGCGACTCGCCCTTGAGGATGGTGACGATCCGGTGCGGAAGGCCGATCCGGCGGGCCACGGCTGTCGCGGCCACCGCGTCCGGCGGGGCGACCACGGCGCCCAGCACCAGGGCGACGGTCAGCGGCATCCCGGGGACCACGGTGTACGCGACCCAGCCGACGGCGGCGGTCGCGAACAGCACGTATCCGACGGACAGCAGCGCCACCGGCCGGACATTGGCCCGCAGCCCCAGATAGGAGCTGTCGAGCGCGGCCAGGTGCAGCAGCGGCGGCAGCACCAGGGGCAGCACGATGTCCGGGTCCAGGGTGTAGTCCGGGATGCCCGGCAGGAAGCTCGCGAGCAGGCCCGCGGTCACCAGCACCAGCGGCGGGGGCACCGGGGTCCGGCGGGCCAGACCCGCGATCGCGGCGCCGGCCGCCACCAGCACCAGCAGAGGAAATGCCGCCATCCGCCGCTCCACCCCGTCTCAGGCGGGCGGCACCCGCCGCGTCACGCCTCGGCTCGTTTTACTCTGGCCATCATGAGTGAGTGCCCGCACCTTCAGGAACAGCCGCACCCCGAACCGTCGCCCCAGTCCGACACCTGTCTGGAGTGCCGGGCCGCGGGCACCCATCCCGTGCACTTGCGTCTGTGCCTGGAATGCGGTCACGTGGGATGCTGTGACTCGTCGCCGCTCCGGCACGCCTCGCAGCACTTCGAGGACACCGGACATCCGGTGATGCGCTCGTTCGAGCCCGGCGAGAGCTGGCGGTGGTGCTTCGTGGACCAGCGGATCGCTTGAGCGGCCAACCGGACGGGCATCCCTTCGAATTGGGACCGCAGACCTCTAGCCACTGTGCGTACCCAGGGGCTTACAATAAGTGATGCTCCCCGGTCCATGGGACCTCTTCCCCCGGATCGCGATAGCGTCGCAGCTGAACCATGTGCCGCGTCGGCCCGGTCCCGCCTCCCGGCGGGCCGCCGTGCCGGTGCTCGGAAAGCTCAACCAGCTTGTGTCACCTTGGAGGTGAGGGTGTCCCAGATCGCAGGCGAGCCCGGGACCCAGGACTTCGTGGAAGTCCGGCTGCCCGCTGCGGGTGCCTACCTGTCGGTGCTGCGTACGGCCACGGCCGGCCTGGCAGCCCGCTTGGACTTCACCCTCGACGAGATCGAGGATCTGCGCATCGCGGTCGACGAGGCGTGCGCGATCCTGCTGCAGCAGGCCGTACCGGGAAGCGTGCTGAGCTGCGTCTTCCGCCTGGTCGGCGACGCGCTGCGGGTGACCGTCTCCGCGCCCACCACGGACGGCCGCGCACCGGAGCGCGACACCTTCGCCTGGACGGTGCTCTCCGCACTCGCCGGTGAAGTCGACTCGTCGGTCGCGGAGGACCGCACGGTCAGCATCAGTCTGCACAAGAAGCGCGGCGCGGGCCCCGGACAGCCGTGACGGACGGGACGGGCAGGCCGGTGCCGGACGAGAGGCGCGTCGCGCGGGTGGTGCCCGGTACGGCCATCCCCGAGCAGCAGCAGGCAGAGTGGGCGGACCACATGGACCAGCATCAGCATCAGCGCCACGACGAGCAGCACCAGGGCGAGCAGCAGGGCGAACATCGCCAGGGTGAGCGACGCGAGCACGAACCGGAGCACGCGTACGAGCACGAGCACGGGCAGTTGCCCGACCCGCACGACCGCAGCGGTGCCCGTGCCCTGTTCATCAAGCTGCGGGACCTGCCCGACGGCTCTGCCCAGCGCGCCGAGCTGCGCAACCACCTGGTCCGGATGCACCTGCCGCTGGTGGAGCACCTGGCCCGCCGCTTCCGCAACCGGGGCGAGCCGCTGGACGACCTGACCCAGGTCGCCACCATCGGCTTGATCAAGTCGGTGGACCGGTTCGACCCGGAGCGCGGGGTGGAGTTCTCCACCTACGCGACGCCGACGGTCGTCGGGGAGATCAAGCGGCACTTCCGCGACAAGGGCTGGGCGGTGCGCGTCCCGCGCCGGCTCCAGGAGCTGCGCCTCTCGCTGACCACCGCCACCGCCGAGCTGTCCCAGCGGCACGGCCGGTCGCCCACCGTCCATGAGCTGGCGGAGCACTTGAGCATCTCGGAGGAGGAGGTGCTGGAGGGGCTGGAATCGGCCAACGCCTACAGCACGCTCTCCCTCGACGTGCCGGACACCGACGACGAGTCCCCGGCCGTCGCGGACACCCTGGGCGCGGAGGACGACGCCCTGGAGGGCGTGGAGTACCGGGAGTCCCTCAAGCCGCTGCTCGAGGAGCTGCCGCCGCGGGAGAAGAAGATCCTGCTGCTCCGGTTCTTCGGCAACATGACCCAGTCGCAGATCGCGCAGGAGGTCGGCATCTCCCAGATGCACGTCTCCCGGCTGCTGGCCCGCACCCTCGCCCAGCTGCGGGACAAGCTGCTCGTCGAGGAATGACGGGCACCGGGGGCCGCACCGGGCCTCCGGCACGCCGCTCCCCGGTCGCACCCGGGCCACCCCTCGGGTGCCCCGGCACCACCGCCGCAGCCCTGTGGGCGAGGCGTCAGGGCAGTCACCGCCGCGGCCCGGCCACCGGAGCCGGTCCTGCCACCGGCACGTCACGGCATGCGCCGCCGCGCCCCGCTCAGGCGTCGCGCGGTGCGATGCCCAGTGCCTCGGTCGCCGTCGGATTGACCAGGAGCGCCAGCACGGCCAGTGCCACGGCGCCGAGGGCCGCCCCCACCGCGATGAGCACCCCTCCGGTGCTGATCAGCGTCCAGGCGACCGGCACGGCCATGATCTGGGTGATCAGCGCCGGTCCCCGGCTCCAGCGGCGGCGGAGCAGCAGTCCACGGGCGGCCGCCAGCGGCAGCGCCGCCAGGGCGAGCAGCGTCAGCCCGCCCGTCTCGGCCTGGGTGGGGCTCTCGGGACTCCCGAGCAGACCCATGACGAGCAGATACGCCCCGAACACGGCGAGCGCCGCACCCTCCGCCCCCGCCAGCGCGGCGGCGACGGTGAGCCGGGTGGGGCGGGGGCCGGCGGGGCCGGTGTCTTCGGGTGCCTGGGTCTGCTTGCTCACCCCAGCAGGGTAGCTCCCGGCCCGCGGGGCACCGCGGGGCCGGTCGCGCGGTGCCCCGCGGGCCGGGAGGCCGTCCGGTGGGCGGGCACCCGGCTGGGCCCGGTACCAGAGGGTAGGTAGTCTGCTGCGCATGCGCGCGCTTCTCGTGGTCAATCCGGCAGCAACCACCACCAGTGCCCGCACGCGCGATGTCCTCATCCACGCCCTCGCGAGCGACCTCAAGCTGGAGGTCGTGACGACCGAGTACCGGGGCCACGCCCGCGACGTGGCGCGCCGGGCGGCCGAGGGCGGCGAGACGGAGCTGGTCGTCGCGCTCGGCGGGGACGGAACCGTCAACGAGGTCGTCAACGGTCTGCTGCACCGCGGCCCGGACCCCGACACGCTGCCGCGCCTGGGCGTCGTCCCCGGGGGGTCGACCAATGTCTTCGCCCGGGCCCTCGGCCTCCCGAACGACGCCGTGGAGGCGACCGGCGCCCTGCTGGACGCGCTGCGTGACCACAGCGAGCGAACCGTGGGCCTGGGCCACGCGGCCGGCACCCCGGGCACCGCGGACGAGGGCGTCCCCGCCCGCTGGTTCACCTTCTGCGCGGGCTTCGGCTTCGACGCGGGCGTCGTCGGGCGGGTCGAACAGCAGCGCGAGCTGGGCAAGCGCTCGACCCACGCGCTGTACGTGCGGCAGCTGATGCGGCAGTTCCTCACCGAGCAGCGCCGCCGGCAGAGCACGATCACCCTGGAGCGCCCGGGCCACGCCCCGGTCGAGAACCTGCTGCTCTCGATAATCTGCAACACCGCCCCCTGGACCTACCTGGGCAATCGCCCGATCTACGCCTCCCCGCGCGCCTCCTTCGACACCGCGCTCGACGTGCTCGGGCTGAGCACCCTGTCGGCCGCCGGAATGGCCCGGTACGCCACACAGCTGCTGACCTCGTCGCCCGACCGGGGGCCGAGCGGGAAGCACGCGGTGTCGCTGCACGACCTGACGGACTTCACCTTGCATTCGCAGGCGCCGGCACCCTTTCAGATGGACGGCGACCATCTGGGACTGCGTTCGAGCGTGACGTTCACAGGCGTACGCCGTGCACTGCGTGTGATTGTGTGAGCGGAACGGGCAAAAGTCCTTCCACTCGAACGTTTAGGCCAGCTTCCACCCACTGGAAGTACGGCTGTGACCCAGACGACACCAAGGAATCAAAAAAAACTTTCCAGAAGGGGTTGTATCCGCCGCCGAGGTTTGCGAGTCTCTTCATGGCGATCGGGACGGCCCGCAGGAAGGCCCCCTTGAGAGCCGGAACCCCTCCTCATTTCGCTGGGACCGCACCAGGCAACTGGAAGCAGGCCCCTTCCCTTGTGGGGGGATTCGTGAAAGCGTTCACATTCACAAGCAACCTGCTGGTAATACAAGGAGATGGAGCAGCCATGGACTGGCGTCACCGCGCCGTTTGCCGCGAGGAAGACCCCGAGCTCTTCTTCCCCATCGGCAACACCGGTCCTGCGCTGCTGCAGATCGAGGAAGCCAAGGCCGTCTGCCGTCGCTGCCCCGTCATGGAGCAGTGCCTGCAGTGGGCGCTGGAGTCCGGCCAGGACTCCGGCGTGTGGGGTGGCCTCAGCGAGGACGAGCGCCGCGCGATGAAGCGCCGCGCCGCTCGCAACCGGGCGCGCAACGCCAGCGCCTGACCCGAAACGCCCCCCGTGCCCGGGCGGCGCGTACAGCGAGTGCGCACCTCCCGCCCCCCGAGCCGCAGCGCGCAGTACCCCAGCCGCTCCCCCGGAGCAGCTTCTGGGGGTGCCCACGCACCGTGAGCAGTGAGCCCCGGACCGATTCGGTCCGGGGCTCACTGCTGTGCGGGGCCCACTGTGGTGCACAGCTCACTGCCATGACGGGGGTCACCGCTGTGCGGGCGGTACCGGCCGGAGTCGAGGGGCGTCCGCGGTGAGGGGTGTCCGCGGTCAGGGCTTCTCTGCGCGTACGGGGATGTCCAGCACCACCCGGGTGCCGCGCTCCGGGGCGGGCAGCATGTCGAACGTTCCGCCCAACTCCCCCTCGACCAGGGTCCGGACGATCTGCAGGCCCAGGTTGCCGGTCCGGCCGGCGTCGAAGTCCTCGGGCAGGCCGCGGCCGTTGTCCTGCACCGTGACCAGCAGCCGGCCCTCGGTCCGGGTGCCGCCGCGCACCGCGGACACCTCGACCGTTCCCTGCTCCCCGCCCGGCGCGGCCGTGGTGCCGAAGCCGTGCTCCAGCGCGTTCTGCAGCACTTCGGTGAGGACCATGGACAGGGGGGTGGCCACCTCGGCGTCCAGGATCCCGAAGCGTCCGGTCCGGCGGCCGGTGACCCGGCCCGGGGAGATCTCCGCCACCATGGCGAGCACCCGGTCGGCGATCTCGTCGAACTCGACCCGCTCGTCGAGGGTCTGGGAGAGGGTCTCGTGCACGATCGCGATCGAGCCGACCCGGCGGACCGCCTCGCCCAGGGCTTCGCGGCCCTCCTCCGAACCGATCCGGCGGGCCTGGAGCCGCAGCAGCGCGGCCACGGTCTGCAGATTGTTCTTCACCCGGTGGTGGATCTCCCGGATGGTGGCGTCCTTGGTGATCAGCTCCCGCTCGCGGCGGCGCAGTTCGGTGACGTCGCGCAGCAGCACCAGCGAACCGATCCGGGGGCCCTTGGGCTTGAGCGGGATGGCGCGCAGCTGGATCACGCCGCCGTTGCCCTCGACCTCGGTCTCCCGGGGCGCCCAGCCGCTGGCGAGCTTGACCAGTGCCTCGTCGACCGGGCCGCGGGACGGGGCGAGTTCGGCCGTCGTCCGGCCGAGGTGGTGTCCCACCAGGTCGGCGGCGAGGCCGAGCCGGTGGTAGGCGGAGAGCGCGTTGGGGCTCGCGTACTGCACGACGCCGTCGGCGTCGAGCCGGATGAGGCCGTCACCCACCCGCGGCGAGGCGTCCATGTCGACCTGCTGGCCGGGGAAGGGGAAGGATCCCGCGGCGATCATCTGGGCCAGGTCGGAGGCGCTCTGCAGATAGGTGAGTTCGAGGCGGCTGGGGGTGCGCACGGTCAGCAGGTTGGTGTTCCGGGCGATGACGCCCAGGACCCGGCCCTCGCGCCGGACCGGGATGGACTCGACCCGGACCGGGACCTCCTCGCGCCACTCGGGGTCGCCCTCCCGGACGATCCGGCCCTCGTCGAGCGCGGCGTCGAGCATCGGGCGGCGGCCGCGCGGGACCAGGTGGCCGACCATGTCGTCCTGGTAGGAGGTGGGGCCGGTGTTCGGCCGCATCTGCGCGACGGAGACATAGCGGGCGCCGTCGCGGGTGGGCACCCACAGCACCAGGTCGGCGAAGGAGAGGTCGGAGAGCAGCTGCCACTCCGAGACCAGCAGGTGCAGCCACTCGAGGTCGGACTCGTCGAGGGCCGTGTGCTGACGTACAAGGTCGTTCATGGAGGGCACGAATGTGAGCCTACCTGTGGCAGAGTTCGTTGCAGCATGGGTGAACGCTCTGCCGATGCATGGACAGATGTTAGTGGTCTAGTCCACAATGAAAAGGTAAAGCCTCCGCCCTCCCCGCACAGGAGGACGGAACAGAGGCACACGGCGCTCTCTGCCCTGACTGCTCCGTGGCCTCCGGTCGGCCGGCCGTCCGCGGGAACCGCACACTCCGCACGACGGTGGGCCGGCACCAGCTCCGGGCTGCGGTGCCGGACAGGTTGAGGGTCCTGTCCCGGCGCCGTGGCCCGAAGTGTTTTTCGGCCTCCCGGCCCTCCCCCGGCAGCGCCCGGCGGCTCAGTGGGTCTCGGTGACCTTGGCCAGGGCGCGCGGCGCGTCCGGGTCCTGGCCGCGGGCGATGGTGACCTCGTACGCCAGCATCTGGAGCGGCAGGATCTCCAGGATCGGCTGGACCTCCTCGGCCACGCCGGAGGTGGGCAGCGCGAAGCCGGCGGACGCCCGGTCGACCTCGGCCCGGCTGCCGATGACGACCAGATCGGCGCCCCGGCCGCGGAGCCGGTCGAGCACCGGCTGCAGGGCCTCGCCGCCCTTCCCCTCGGTGACGATCGCGATCACCGGCGAGATGTTGTCGACCATGGCCAGCGGGCCGTGCAGCAGGTCGGCGCCGGAGTAGGAGAGCGCCGGGATGTAGCTGGTCTCCATCAGCTTCAGCGCGGCCTCCTTGGCGGTGGGGTAGCCGTAGCCGCGGGAGGTGAGCACCATGCGCTCGGCGAAGCGGTACCGGGCGGCCAGCGCCCTGACCTCGTCCTGGCGGGCGAGGATCTGCCGGGCCAGCTCCGGGAGGGCCTTGGCGGCGGAGCCGTCGCCGCCGCGCAGCCCCTCGACGAAGAGGTAGAGCGCCAGCAGTTCGGCGGTGTACGTCTTGGTCGCCGGCAGCGCCTTCTCGGGGCCCGCGAGGACGTCGATGTGGAACTCCGAGACCGCGGCGAGCGGTGAGCCGGCGTTGTTGGTCACCGCGAGGGTGATCGCCCCGGCCGCCCGGGCGGCCTCGGTGGAGGCCACCAGATCCGGGGAGCCACCCGACTGGCTGACGGTGATCACGAGCACATCGGTGAGGTCCGGGGTCGCCCCGTACGCCGTGGTGGTGGACATCGAGGTCAGGCCGCAGGGCTTGCCGAGCAGCACCTCCAGCAGGTACTTGGCGTAGAGAGCGGCGTTGTCGGAGGTGCCGCGGGCGGTGAGCAGCACGAAGCGGGGGTTGCGGGCCGCCACCTGTTCGGCGATCTCCCGGATCCTCGGCGCGCCCTCGTCGAGGATGCGGCGCAGGACCTCCGGCTGTTCGGCCATCTCGCCGGACATGATGCTGCCCGGCTGCCCGGCGGGCCGGTCCGGAGTGGTGGCGGACATGCTGGGTGCCTCCCGTTGGTTCGGTCGTTGCGGTGCCACGGACGTCAGCTTCCGGCCGTCCGGCCGGTGATGACCTCCGCGGCGGCCCGCCCGCAGACGCGGGCGGCTCCGTGCGTGGCGATGTGCGGCGCTCCGGCGGGCGGCGCCTGGGGCACACCCATCTCGACCACGACCGTGGCGGGCCGGACGGCGAGCAGGGCGTCCAGTGCGGCGGCCATCCAGGGGTGCCGGTGGACATCGCGGACCACGGCGACGATCCTACGGTCACCCGCCCGTTCCAGCACATCTCCGATCATGCCCGGCATTCCGCCCTCGTCCACGGCGTCCCGGCCGTAGGTGCCGGTCCCGGTTCCGGGCAGCAGCCGGGCCAGTTCGGCGGCGATGCCCCACGGGGTCTCGTCCCCCACCGCGATGTTGGCGACCGGGGTGAACGCCGCGACGAACGGTGGCGCGGTCAGGGGCTCGTGGCCGGCGCGCCCGGTGACCCGCAGCGCGCGCCGGGCCGCGGCCAGGCCGATACCGGGGTCGGCCGCGGGCGCCTCGGGCGTCCCCGGCGGGCGGGCGGCGAGCGCCCGGACCCGGCCGGCCGCCTCGGCCAGCCGCTCCTCGGGGAGCTCACCGGCGCGGACGGCGGCGACCAGGGCGTCCCGCAGCCGCAGCACGGTGGCCTCGTCCGCGAGTCCGCCGCCGACACAGACGGCGTCGGCGCCCGCCGCCAGCGCCAGGACGCTGCCGCGCTCGATGCCGTAGCGGTCCGCGACGGCGCGCATCTCCATGCCGTCGGTGACGATCAGTCCGTCGAAGCCGAGGCCGCCCTCGGCGGCGGGGGCCCGCAGCAGCCCGCCGAGGACGGCGGGGCTGAGGGTGGCGGGGCGGTGCGGATCGAGCGCGGGCAGCACGATATGGGCGCTCATCACGGCGCGGGCGCCGGCGCGCAGGGCGGCGCGGAACGGGACCAGTTCACGGGCGTGCAGCGTCGCGAGGCCGGCACCGACGGTCGGCAGGTCGTGGTGGGAGTCGGTGGCCGTGTCGCCGTGCCCGGGGAAGTGCTTGGCGCAGGCGCCGACCCCGGCCGACTGGAGCCCCTCGACGTAGGCGGCGGTGTGCCGGGCGACGAGCTCCGGGTCGGAGCCGAAGGAGCGGACGCCGATCACCGGGTTGTCCGGGTCGGAGTTGACGTCGGCCGACGGCGCCCAGTTCAGGTTGACCCCGCAGGCGGCGAGCCGGCGGCCCAGCTCCCGGGCGACGGCACGGGTCAGCTCCGGGGAGTCGACCGCGCCGAGGGCGAGGTTGCCGGGGAAGGAGGAGCCGGTGCGGACCTCCAGCCGGGTGACGTCCCCGCCCTCCTCGTCGACGGCGACGAGGAGGTCGCCGCGTTCGGCGCGCAGCCGTGCGGTGAGGGCCGCGAGCTGTTCGGGGCCGGCGATGTTGCGGCCGAACAGACCCACCGAGGTGAGGCCTTCGCCGAGCCGGCGCAGCAGCCAGTCGGGGGCGGTGGTGCCGGTGAACCCGGGCTGGAGGACGGCCAGGGCGTCCCGGGTGAGGGTGTCGGCCCTGCGGGCGAGCGTCGCCATGAGGAAGCGCCATCCCTTCACTGCAGCGTCGGCTCCGGGACGTGGTCCCGGACGGTTCGCACCCTAATGGTTTAGACCACTGACCGACCAGCTTGGCCTGGACCAATCGGGGTGTCAAGGGCGCCCCTCGGCCGCGGACGGGTCCGTTACCCGGCCGACACCTGGGCGGGAGCCGTGCCCCGGCGCGCCCGGACCGTGCCACGATGTCCGCGACGGACGGAGGAGCCGGTGACGGCAGCAGGACGTGAGTCGGGAAGGCTGGCCATGGAGAGCGAACGGGCCGACGGCGGCGGGGCGGCGGGCGCGAACCGCACCGCTCGCGTGCCCAAGTACTACCGGCTGAAGCGGCACTTGCTGGAGATGACGGAGACCCTGCCGCCCGGTACGCCGGTGCCGCCGGAGCGCACCCTCGCCACGGAGTTCGACACCTCCCGCACCACGGTGCGCCAGGCGCTGCAGGAGCTCGTCGTCGAAGGGCGGCTGGAACGGATCCAGGGGAAGGGGACCTTCGTCGCCAAGCCGAAGGTGTCGCAGGCGCTGCAACTCACCTCGTACACCGAGGACATGAAGGCCCAGGGCCTCGAACCGACCTCGCAGCTGCTGGACATCGGCTACGTGACGGCCGACGACCGGCTGGCCGGGCTGCTGGACATAGCGCCCGGCGGCCGGGTGCTGCGCATCGAGCGGCTGCGGCTGGCGAGCGGCGAGCCGATGGCGATCGAGACCACGCACCTGTCGGCGAAACGCTTCCCCGCGCTGCGCCGCAGCCTGGTGAAGTACAGCTCCCTCTACACGGCGCTGGCGGAGGTCTACGACGTGCGCCTGGCGGAGGCCGAGGAGACCATCGAGACCTCGCTGGCCAATCCGCGCGAGGCGGGGCTGCTCGGCACCGACGTCGGGCTGCCGATGCTGATGCTGTCGCGCCACTCGCGGGACACCGACGGCGAGCCGGTGGAGTGGGTACGGTCGGTGTACCGCGGCGACCGCTACAAGTTCGTGGCACGGCTGCAGCGGCCCGAGGCCTGAGGGGTCCTTGCACGGTCCCGCCCGGGCCACGCGGCCCGGCCCCGCCACCGGAGACCGGCCCGACGCCCGGGCGCGGCCCGACGGCCGAGCCCTGCCACCGGAGACCGGCCCGAC
>NZ_JBEOXS010000087.1:0-24142 GCF_040296705.1 Streptomyces sp. NPDC002055 | reverse complement strand
GGCGTTCGTCGTCGGGTGGATGGGGCGGTGGTCGGGTCGGTGGGTCGCCGGGTCGCCGGGTCGCCGGGTCGCCGGGTCGCCGGGCCGCGGGGGCGCCGGGCTGCGGGGCGACGCCGGGACCGGCGATGGGCGGGTGTCCGGGCAGGGAAGCCAACCCGGCGGATGCCGAGACAACGCGAGGACAGCGCAGCGGGGCGCCGGTCCGTGGCCGAACCATGACCGCCGGGCCGCCGACAGCCATCAATGTCGGTGGCCCGTGGGATGCTGTTCCGCGATGTCCAGGAAGACTTCGACCGATGACCCGCTCGCCCCCGTGACGCTCGCCGTGGGCCAGGAGGATCTGCTGCTCGACCGCGCCGTGCAGCAGGTGGTAGCCGCCGCGCGCGCCGCCGACGCCGAGACCGATGTGCGGGACCTCACGCCCGACGCGTTGCAGCCGGGGACGCTCGCCGAGCTGACCAGCCCGTCGCTGTTCGCCGAGCGCAAGGTCGTGGTGGTCCGCAACGCCCAGGACCTCTCCGCCGACACCGTCAAGGACGTCAAGGGCTATCTGGCCGCGCCCGCCGAGGAGATCACCCTGGTCCTGTTGCACGCGGGCGGGGCCAAGGGCAAGGGGCTGCTCGACGCGGCCCGCAAGGCAGGCGCCCGTGAGGTCGCCTGTCCGAAGATGACCAAGCCCGCGGACCGGCTGGCCTTCGTCCGGTCCGAGTTCCGCTCCGTCGGCCGGTCCGCGACGCCGGAGGCCTGCCAGGCGCTGGTGGACGCGATCGGGAGCGATCTGCGCGAACTGGCGAGCGCGTGCTCCCAGCTCGCCGCCGATGTCGAGGGCACCATCGACGAGGCCGTGGTCGCTCGCTACTACACCGGCCGGGCCGAGGCATCCAGCTTCACCGTGGCCGACCGCGCGGTGGAAGGCCGTGCGGCGGAGGCCCTCGAGGCGTTGCGCTGGTCGATCTCCACCGGAGTCGCTCCGGTCCTGATCACCAGCGCCCTCGCACAAGGGGTGCGGGCGATCGGCAAGCTGGCCTCCGCTCCGCGCGGCATGCGCCCCGGGGACCTCGCCCGCGAACTGGGCATGCCGCCGTGGAAGATCGACCGGGTGCGGCAGCAGATGCGCGGCTGGTCGGCGGACGGGGTGTCGGCCGCCCTGCGAGCCGTGGCCGAGGCGGACGGCGCGGTCAAGGGCGGTGGCGACGACCCCGCGTACGCCCTGGAGAAGGCGGTGGTCGCCGTGGCCCGCGCGGCTCGCCCCGCCCGCCCGTACTGACGCCCCCGGCCCGACGGATCACCTCGGCCCGACAGGTCACCTCGCCCCGACAGGTCACCTCGGCCCCGACAGACCATCCCGGCCCCGAAGGCTGTCCCCGGGCCGGGGCAGCCCTCGGGGCCGGGGGCAGCCGTCTGCCGCCTCAGCCGTCTGCCGCCTCAGTCGCCTGCGACCCGCAGCAGCAGCTTCCCCGTGGTCGTACGGGTCTCGACGAGGCGGTGGGCCGCCGCGGCATCCGCCAGCGGGAACTCGGCGCTCACCGGCAGGTCGACCGCGCCCTCGGCCACGCGCGCGAAAGCCCTGTCCGCGATGGTGCGCAGCGCCTGCGGGTCGTTCTCCGCCAGGGTCAGGACGGAGAAGCCGGCCACCGAGCGCCCGCCGGGCATCAGGTCTGGCTGACCGATCCGCCACGGCTCCGCGTCGCTCGCGTTGCCGAACGAGACGAGCCGGCCGAAGGGCGCGAGTGAGTCCAGGGTCCGCCGGAACGTATCGCCGCCCACCGGGTCGAGAGCCAGATCGACGCCCCGGCCGCCGGTGCTGCGCCGGACGTCGTCGACGAAGCCGTCGCCGACGAACACCTCGTCGTAACCGGAGGTGAGAGCCTGCTCGATCTTCTCCTTGCGGGAGACGACACCGAGGACGGAACCGGCGCCGGCCAGCCGGGCGAGTTGGCCGACGACGGTTCCGATGCCGCCGGCCGCTCCCTGTACCAGGACGGTCTCACCCCGTGTCAGCCGACCCACCTCGTGCAGCAGGGCGTGCGCGGTGGGCAGCACCGTCGGGAGCGTGGCACCGGTGCGCAGCGACACCCTGGCCGGGAGTGCGAAGACCGTGGCGGCCGACGCCACGGCGACCTCGGCGTATCCGCCCGCGACGGTGAGCGCGGCGACCTCCTGCCCGGGCCGCAGTCCCTCGACGCCCGCCCCGACAGCCCGGACCCGGCCGGAGACCTCCAGACCGGGAACGAACGGGAGGGCAGGCACCCGGAACCCGGCACTACGGGCCTTGAGCTCGGCGAAGTTGACCCCGGCGTACGCGACATCGATCGTCACCTCGCCCGGTCCGGGTTCCGGTACCGGCACGTCCGCCTCGGTCAGGACATCCGGTCCGCCGAACTCCGCCAGCACGATTGCACGCATGATCGTCCCCTGCCGCTAGTATTCGATGAGAAGCGAACACCCGCGAGTGTATGGTTTTGATCGAACACTCGGCAAGTGATCTCCGGGAGACGGCATGAGTCATCGGGCTGCGCCTGAGCACACTCACCCCGACGAGGTGCCGGTCGAGGTCGCGCTGGCGGCGCTCGCGGACCCGGTCAGGCTCGTTCTGGTGCGAGAGCTCGCCGCCTCGGAGGACTGGGCGCGCAGCTGCGGCAGCTTCGACGTGCCCGTCGGCAAAGCGGCGCTCAGTCACCACTTCGCGTCGCTCCGGGCGGCCGGTCTGGTCGAGCAGCGCGACATGGGGGCCAAGCGGGTCAACCGGCTGCGCCGCCCCGAGTTCGACGCCCGGTTCCCGGGGTTGCTCGACCTCGTTCTGCGCGAGCGCAACCAGGAGTCGGAGCCAGGAGCCGGAGCCAGGAGCCGGAGCCAGTAGCCGGAATCAGTGGCCGGACCGTAGCCGGAACCAGCAACGCCCCCAGCTCCCCCAGCTCCCTCAACTCCCGCGCGACCGGCGATGCGTGCGTGATCGCATGCCGTTCCCGAGTGCCCGCTGTGACAGGGGAGCTGTGACAGGGGAGCGGAATGGGGCGGAGGGGGCGGGAACGCCGATAGGGGCGGGCGAGCCGAGCGAGTCGCGGAGCCAGGACGTCGAGCAGGCGGCCCCCATCCACGCCACGGCGTCCCACCTCACGCCACGGCCTCACGCCACGCCGCAGCCTTCCATCACGCCGCAGCCCCCACCCACGCCAAAGGCCCGGCACCGCCCTGGGGAAGGGCAGGTGCCGGGCCTTCGGTTCGACTCGGTGCGCCGCACCCGCGTGGCGAACGCAGGCCGCGTGCGGCGCGGTGTCGCGGGAGATCGCTCTCCGCGAGGGTGCCGTCCGGAGCGGTTGAGAGGGACCGCTGGGTCCGGGGCGGCGGGGTGGGGACCGGAGTCCCCGGCGGGACGGTGTCCCGCGAGTGGGGCCGGAGCCCCGGTTCTGCCCGGCCGTCGGAGCTTGTGATCAGCGTCCGAGGGGGCAGCGCTCCTCGAAGAGGAGCGGTGAGTCCCTGCGGGGACTCGGAGGTGTCGTCAGCCCTTGAGGCCGGCGACGCGGGTGGCCAGCGCCGACTTCTTGTTGGCAGCGGCGTTCTTGTGGATGACGCCCTTGCTGACAGCCTTGTCGAGCTTCTTGGCGGCCTCGCGAGCGGCCACGGTGGCCTTCTCGACGTCGCCGGCCTCGACGGCCTCGCGGGTCTTGCGGATCGCGGTACGGAGCGAGGACTTGACGGCCTTGTTGCGCTGGCGCGCCTTCTCGTTCGTCTTGTTCCGCTTGATCTGGGACTTGATGTTCGCCACGAAAGAGCCTTTGCAGGTTCGTCGGATTCTTGATCTGCGCCGCGCGTGAGAGGGCACGAGGCACAGTGGACCAGGCTAGCAGCAGGCCCGATGGCCTCCCAAACCGGTCGAGGCGCGGCGCCCGCCGGGAGCCGCGCTCCGGCGGGCAGCGGTGGGCCGCGCGGCGGCCATGGGAGGATGGAGGCTACGTATCGATCCGACCAGAGGCGATAGGCGTCTCAAGAAACAGGACCCTGCGTGCCCGCGACCCCTTCCAACGTGCCGGAGCCGAGCCGTACCGACCCGGCGCTGATCCGTAACTTCTGCATCATCGCTCACATCGACCACGGCAAGTCGACCCTTGCCGACCGGATGCTGCAGCTCACCGGCGTCGTCGAGCAGCGCCAGATGCGCGCCCAGTATCTCGACCGGATGGACATCGAGCGCGAGCGCGGCATCACGATCAAGTCCCAGGCGGTCCGGCTGCCCTGGGCGCCGACCACCGGTGAGGACCAGGGCACCGCCCACATCCTCAACATGATCGACACGCCTGGCCACGTCGACTTCACCTACGAGGTCTCCCGGTCCCTGGCGGCCTGCGAAGGCACGATCCTGCTGGTCGACGCCGCCCAGGGCATCGAGGCGCAGACCCTCGCCAACCTCTACCTGGCGATGGAGAACGACCTCACGATCATCCCCGTCCTCAACAAGATCGACCTGCCGGCAGCCCAGCCCGAGAAGTTCTCCGAGGAGCTCGCCCACCTCATCGGCTGCGAGCCCGACGACGTACTGAAGGTCTCCGCGAAGACCGGCATGGGCGTCGACGTGCTGCTCGACAAGGTGGTCGCCGACATCCCGGCGCCCGTCGGCGTCGCGGATGCCCCGGCCCGCGCGATGATCTTCGACTCGGTCTACGACTCCTACCGCGGCGTGGTCACCTACGTCCGGGTCGTCGACGGGCAGCTCGGCAAGCGCGAGCGCATCCGGATGATGTCCACCGGTGCCACGCACGAGCTGCTGGAGATCGGGACCAACTCCCCGGAGATGACCTCCGCCGACGGCCTCGGTGTCGGCGAGGTGGGCTACCTCATCACCGGTGTGAAGGACGTCCGCCAGTCCAAGGTGGGTGACACGATCACCCAGCTCAACAAGGGCGCCACCGAGCCGCTCGGCGGTTACAAGGACCCCAAGCCCATGGTGTTCTCCGGGCTCTACCCGCTGGACGGCTCCGACTACCCGGAGCTCCGCGAGGCCCTGGACAAGCTCCAGCTCAACGACGCGGCCCTGGTCTACGAACCGGAGACCTCCGCCGCGCTGGGCTTCGGCTTCCGCGTCGGCTTCCTCGGCCTGCTGCACCTGGACGTCATCCGGGAGCGCCTGGAGCGCGAGTTCGGCCTGGACCTCATCGCCACCGCCCCCAACGTGGTCTACCGCGTGCTCATGGAGGACGGTGCCGAGCACACGGTCACCAACCCCAGCGAGTTCCCCACCGGCAAGATCTCCGAGGTGTACGAGCCGGTCGTCCGCGCCACGCTGCTCGCCCCGAGCGAGTTCATCGGCGCGATCATGGAGCTCTGCCAGTCCCGGCGCGGCTCGCTGCTGGGCATGGACTACCTCTCCGAGGACCGGGTCGAGCTGCGGTACACGCTGCCGCTCGCCGAGATCGTCTTCGACTTCTTCGACCAGCTGAAGTCCAAGACCCGCGGCTACGCCTCGCTCGACTACGAGCCCACCGGCGAGCAGACCGCCGACCTGGTCAAGGTCGACATCCTGCTGCACGGCGACAAGGTCGACGCGTTCTCCGCGATCACCCACAAGGAGAAGGCGTACGCCTACGGTGTGCGGCTGGTCGCGAAGCTGCGCGAGCTCATCCCGCGGCAGAGCTTCGAGGTGCCGATCCAGGCCGCCATCGGCAGCCGGGTCATCGCCCGGGAGACCGTCCGCGCCATCCGCAAGGACGTGCTCGCCAAGTGCTACGGCGGTGACATCTCCCGTAAGCGGAAGCTGCTGGAGAAGCAGAAGGAAGGCAAGAAGCGGATGAAGATGGTCGGCAACGTGGAGGTCCCGCAGGAGGCCTTCATCGCGGTGCTGTCCTCCGACACCGAGGGCGGCGACGCCAAGGCGAAGAAGTAACGGCCGCATCACCTCCGGCGCCCGCCCCCTCGGGGACGGGCGCCGGAGTTCTGCCCGGCGCTCCCGGTCCATCCGGGTGAAGACGGAGAAAACCGCAGACTCCTGGTTTTCCCCGGGATGACGGGCCTGGTCCGGCCCTGCGGCAGGACTCGGCCAAGACGGAGGGCCGGCACCCCTTACGTACAGGCGGTACGAGCTTTAACCTGATGCCTGCTCGAAGGTTACTCGCCAGTTAAACAACTTCCAGCCAGTCACAGCACTGCCGCGGGCCACGGAGGATGTCGTGAGCGACACGCAGACGTTGATCGAGAACCGGCCGCCTTCCGTGGCGACCCTCTTCCTGGAGCGGGTCGATGCCACACCGGACGCCGAGGCGTTCCGTTACCCCGTGCCGTCGCCGTCCGGGCGGGACGAGTGGCGCTCGCTGACCTGGAAGCAGTCCTCGGACCGGGTGCTCTCCATCGCCGCCGGGCTGATCGAGCTGGGCGTGCGGCCCGAGGAGCGGGTGGCGGTCGCCTGCGGTACCCGGCTCGAATGGATCCTCTCCGACCTCGGCGTTCTCTGTGCCGGGGCGGCCACCACCACGATCTACCCGAGCACCAACAGCGCGGAGACCGCGTTCATCATCGCGGACTCCGACAGCCGGGTGCTCATCGCCGAGGACGCGGAACAGCTGGCCAAGGCGCGGGAGCGGCGTGCCGACTTCCCCGGGCTGGCCCATGTCGTGGTGATCGAGGAGTCGGACGCCGAGCCCGCCGAGGGCGACCCGGACGGCTGGGTCCTCTCCCTGGCCGAGCTGGAGCGGCGCGGCGCCGCGCACCTGGAGAACAACCCGGACAGCGTCCGCAAGCGGATCGACGCCATCACCGCCGATCAGCTCGCGACCCTGATCTACACCTCGGGCACCACCGGCCGCCCCAAGGGCGTACGGCTGCCGCACGACAACTGGTCGTACATGGCCCGCGCGATCCCGGCCACCGGGATGGTCGCCGCGGACGACGTGCAGTACCTGTGGCTGCCGCTGGCGCACGTCTTCGGCAAGGTGCTGATCTCCGGGCAGATCGGGGTCGGGCACGTCACCGCCGTCGACGGCCGCATCGACAAGATCATCGACAATCTGCCGGTGGTCCGGCCGACCTATATGGCCGCCGTGCCCCGGATCTTCGAGAAGGTCTACAACGGGGTCGCCGCCAAGGCCCGCGAGGGCGGCGGCGCCAAGTACAAGATCTTCCAGTGGGCGGCCGGGGTCGCCCGCGAGTACGCCAAGGTCACCCAGGACAACTTCCGGCGCACCGGCAAGCGGAGCGCCCCCTTCGGCCTCGCGGCGCAGCACGCCGTCGCCGACAAGCTCGTCTACGCCAAGCTGCGCGAGGCGTTCGGCGGACGGCTGCGGGCCGCCGTCTCCGGCTCCGCCGCGCTGGCGCCCGACATCGGCTACTTCTTCGCCGGCGCCGGTATCCACATCCTGGAGGGCTACGGCCTCACCGAGTCCAGCGCCGCCAGCTTCGTCAATCCGGGCGAGTCCTACCGCACCGGCACCGTCGGCAAGCCGCTGCCCGGCACCGAGGTGCGGATCGCCGACGACGGCGAGATCCTGCTGCGCGGCCCCGGCATCATGGAGGGCTACCACGGGCTGCCCGACAAGACCGCCGAAGTGCTGGAGTCCGACGGCTGGTTCCACACCGGCGACATCGGCGAGCTGTCCTCGGACGGCTTCCTGCGGATCACCGACCGCAAGAAGGACCTCATCAAGACCTCGGGCGGCAAGTACATCGCCCCCGCCGAGGTCGAGGGCCAGTTCAAGGCGGTCTGCCCGTTCGTCTCCAACATCCTGGTGCACGGCGCCGACCGGAACTTCTGCACCGCCCTGATCGCGCTCGACGAGCCGTCGATCCTGGGCTGGGCCGCGGACCACGGGCTCGGCGGCAAGCCGTACGCCGAGGTCGTCGCCTCCCCGCAGGTGCAGGAGCTCATCCAGGGCTACATCGGCCGCCTCAACGAGGGCCTGCAGCGCTGGCAGACCATCAAGAAGTTCCGCCTGCTGCCCCGTGACCTCGACGTGGAGCACGGGGAGCTCACGCCGAGCCTCAAGCTCAAGCGGCCGGTCGTGGAGCGCGAGTACAAGCACCTGATCGACGAGATGTACAACGGCTCGCGCGAGGCGTAGCGGCACCCGCCGCGCCGGGTCCGCCCGGCACATCCGCGGGGCGGGCGGTATCCACCTCACCGCCCGCTCCGCAGCTCGCGCAGCGCCTCCTCCATCCGGGCCACGCCGGCCCGCAGCTCCGCCGTGTCCGGCGCCCGGCCGGTGGCCAGGCAGCTCTCGATCGAGGCCAGCCGCTCGGCCAGCGTGTCCAGCTGCTCCCGGTCCCGGGCGAGCAGCCGCTGCAACTGGCGGTTCTTCCGGTGCAGATCGAGGAAGACGCCGACCTTGGCGCGCAGCACCCACGGGTCGAAGGGCTTGGTGACGAAGTCGGCCGCGCCCGTGGCATAGCCGCGGAAGGCGTAGCCGCGGTCCGTGCCGGTCCCGGTGCCGGTGAGGAAGATGATCGGCACATCGCGGGACCGGCCCTGCCGTCTGATGCTCGCGGCCGTCTCGAAACCGTCCATGCCCGGCATCACCACATCGAGCAGCACCACGGCGAACTCCCGCTCCTGCAGGGCGTTCACCGCCTCCTCCCCGGACCCGGCCCGCACCAGCGGTTCGCCCAGGCCGCCCAGCACGGCCTCCAGGGCGTCGAGGTTGTCCTCCATGTCGTCCACCAGGAGGATGCTCGCCCGGTCGTCGGCGGGGGCGCTGCTCATCATCGGGTCCTCGGGGGATCGGGCGGGGCCGGCCGGGCCCCCGCCGCCCGTCGTGGCCGGACCCGCTGCCGACGGCTGCCGGGCGTGAGCGGACCGCGGCCCCGGGCGGCGTCATCCGGGCCGGACGTCCGGGCGACACCCGTGTGCCAGTTCGGCCAGAAGGCTCCGGCCGGTGCCGGGCACACACGCACTCCGGCCGCAGGGTCCGCCGCTCCGCCGCGCGGAGCCGCGGACGCCGGTCCGTCGCGCTCGGTTCGCATCGTTGCTCTCATCCGCCCGCCCACTTCGGTGACTCGGTGCTCATGGGCGGGCTCATTCTGTCACTCTGGCGGTGTCGTCACGGCTGAATGCCCGAACCGGGCAGGAGTCACGGATCAGGAGACGCTCACGTGGGGTCGATTCCGATGCAGCGGGAAACCGTGGGTGCCCGTCCCGCCGTCCGCGGTCCGGACCGGGTGGCCCACACCAGCCTGCCCGGGAATCCCCGGTCCCCGGGCACCGCGCGCGGCTTCGTCCGCCGGGTGCTCGCCGGCTGGGCCGAGGCCGGACTGCCCGAGTCCGGTCCGTTCGCCGAACGGCTCGCGGACGACGCGGCCCTGCTCGTCAGCGAACTGGTCACCAACGCCGTGGTGCACGCCGGGACGGAGGTGGAGCTCGTCTGCCGGCTCGTCCCGGCGGACGGGCCGGGCGGTTTCGCTGACGGGGCAGGCGGTTCCCGTGACGGGGCAGGCAGTGTCGACGGCGGGGCGGACGGTGCCGACGGCGGGGCGGAAGCCCTGGTCGTCGAGGTCTCCGACCACCATCCGGCGCGCCCCCTGCGCGGTGAGCCGCACCCCGCGGGTGAGTACGGCCGCGGTCTGCACCTGGTGGGGGCCCTCGCCGAGTCCTGGGGCGTCAGCTACCGGCGGGGGCTGAAGACGGTGTGGTTCCGGCTGTCGGCGACCGCCGGTGCCGTCGTCCCGGATGTCGCGGTCCGCGGGGTGCCGCCGCTGTGGGCCGCGGTGCCTGTCCCCGGCGCTGTGCTCGCCTCCGGAGCGCCGCCGGCTCCCGGAGCGCCACTGCCGTCCGGCGGGCCGGCCGGTGACCCGGTGCCCCGGCCCGGTCCCGACCCCGCACCGGACCGCGACGGCGGCTGGTGCAGCCGGGGCGCCCTGTCCTTCCTCGCGGAGGCGTCCGACCTGCTGGCCGGGCAGTTCGACGAGGAGAAGGTGGCGGCACTGGCGGCTCAGCTGCTGGTGCCGCGGTTCGCCGACTGGTGCGCGGTCTGGCTGGACGGCGAGGACGGGCGGGGCCCCGGCGCGCAGCCCCGCCTGGCCCGCGTGTGGCACGCCAACGAGACCCGGATCGAGGGACTGCGCACGGTCCTGGAGAAGGACCCGCCGGCGCTGCCGGACGCCGCCCTCGGCTGGCCGGTGCCCTGGCCCTGGCCGCAGGCCGCGGTGGTGGTGGCCGTGCCGGTGCCCGAGGGGACCGCGGACGGTCCGGTACTCGCGGAGTGGCCGGACCCGGAGCCGGGCGACGAGCACGGCTCGGCGCTCGCCTGCCGACTCTTCGCGGGCGGCCGGAGCGTCGGCACCCTGCTGCTCGGCCGGGCCGGTCTGGCGCGCATCCCGGACGAAGTGACGGCGCTGGTCGAGGACTTCGCGCGGCGCGTCGCGCTGGCGGTGGTCTCCGCGCGGCAGTACACCCGGCAGGCCACCACCAGCCTGGTGCTCCAGCAGGGCCTGCGGCCCCGGAGCATCGCGGCCGTCCCCGGCGTGGACACCCAGGTGGTGTACGAACCCGCCGGTGAGGGCGCCTGGGCCGGCGGCGACTTCTACGACATCTTCCACGCCGGCGAGGGGCGCTGGTGCTTCGCCCTCGGCGACGTCTGCGGCAGCGGCCCGGAGGCGGCCGTCGTCACCGGGCTCGTGCGGCCCTGGCTGAAGCTGCTGGCCCACGAGGGCCACGGCGTCGCCGGGGTGCTCGACCGGCTCAACCGCATGCTGGTGGACGACGCGACGCAGGCGACCGAGGCCGCGGCGGCCGCCGTCGCCGCCGTCGCCGCGGTGGCCACCGCGGGCGCCCACCCGGCGGGCGAGGTCACCCAGGTCCGGTTCCTCTCCCTGCTCTTCGGGGAACTGGTGGCGACCGGGGAGGCGGGCGGCCTCCGCTGCACCCTGGCCAGTGCCGGGCACCCGCTGCCGCTGCTGCTCCGCCCGGACGGCCGGGTGCGGCCGGTGGCCGCGCCGCAGGTGCTGCTCGGCGTGCTGGAGGACACCGCGTACGAGACCGGGACCTTCGACCTGGAACCCGGCGACACCCTGCTGTGCGTGACGGACGGGGTGACGGAGCGGCGCTCGGGCCGGCGGCAGTTCGACGACGACGACGGCCTGGCCGCCGCGCTGGCGGGGTGCGCGGGGCTCGGCGCGGCCGGGACCGCCGAGCGCATCCGCGCGCTGGTGCACGGCTTCGATACGGCTCCGCCCGACGACGACCTGGCGCTGCTGGTGCTGCACCGCCGGTGACCTGCGGTTCCGGCCCGTCATGACCCTTCCGGCACCGGCCTCCGCAGCCGCCCCGGACGACCGGGCGGGGACACCTCCGCGCCGGGGGACAATGGGCCGTATGCCATCCGCACTGCCCGACGGCGAGCCCATGCCCTCAGCCGGGACCCTGCCGCGCCACGCCCTGGACGGGGCGGCCGAGCGGCCGCTCGGCTTCTATCTGCATGTGCCGTACTGCGCGACCCGCTGCGGATACTGCGACTTCAACACCTACACCGCCAGTGAGCTGCGGGGCTCCGGCGGCGCCCTGGCCTCCCGGGACACCTACGCGGAGACCGTCGCCGAGGAGATCCGGCTCGCGAGGAAGGTGCTGGGCGACGACCCGCGGCCGGTGGAGACGGTGTTCGTGGGCGGCGGCACCCCGACCCTGCTGGCCGCCGCGGACCTGGGGCGGATGCTCGCGGCCGTCCGGGAGGAGTTCGGGCTGGCGGACGGCGCGGAGATCACCACCGAGGCCAATCCGGAGTCGGTGGATCCGCGCTATCTGGAGGAGCTGCGGGCGGCCGGCTTCAACCGGGTCTCCTTCGGCATGCAGAGCGCCCGGCAGCACGTCCTGCAGGTGCTGGACCGCACCCACACCCCGGGCCGCCCCGAGGCGTGCGTCGCCGAGGCCCGGGCCGCCGGCTTCGACCATGTGAATCTCGACCTGATCTACGGCACGCCGGGGGAGAGCGACGACGACTGGCGCGCCTCCCTGGACGCGGCGGTCCAGGCGGGCCCGGACCATGTGTCCGCCTATGCGCTGATCGTCGAGGAGGGCACCCAGCTGGCCCGGCGGATCCGGCGCGGCGAGGTGCCGATGACCGACGACGACGTGCACGCCGACCGCTATCTGATCGCCGAGGAGACGCTGTCCGGCGCCGGTTTCGACTGGTACGAGGTGTCCAACTGGGCGACCTCGGCGGCCGGACGCTGCCGCCACAACGAGCTCTACTGGACCGGTGCCGACTGGTGGGGCGCGGGGCCGGGCGCGCACAGCCACGTCGGCGGCGTCCGCTGGTGGAACGTGAAGCACCCGGGCGCGTACGCCCAGGCCCTGGCGGAGGGGCGGTCGCCCGGCGCCGGGCGGGAGATCCTGGCCGACGAGGACCGGCGGGTCGAGCGGATCCTGCTGGAGCTGCGGCTGCGCGACGGCTGTCCGCTCGGTCTGCTGGCACCGGCGGGCACGCGCGCCGCCGCCCGCGCCCTCGCCGACGGCCTGCTCCAAGCGGAGCCGTACGCGGCGGGCCGGGCGGTGCTCACCCTGCGCGGCCGGCTGCTGGCCGACGCCGTCGTCCGGGACCTGGTCGACTGAGCCGAGGAGGCCGGGCGGTCGGGCCGCAGGACGAGGACCGATCCACGGCCCGGGCCCGTGCCGCCGACGGTCCGGGTGGAGCAACGGATCGCACCCGGGCCGGGCACGACTCCGTGGCGCCCGTGCCGCGCCCCGCGCACGGACGGCCGGGCGACCCCCGGACGGCACCGGTCCGCCGACCGGGCCCCGCGCGGATGCAGTGATACCTGAGGCCACGGAGAATCCTGTGATGCGAGTGACATGCGGGGTTCCCGAGGTTCCTCCGAGCCGCCCTCACCGTCCCGCGGCGGGGCGGCGGCGGAAGCCCCGCGGGAGGGCGTCGCCCTGGCGGCGATGCTCTTCGCGGTGTCGATGACCTTCATCGGCCAGACCATCGTGTCCATCGCCGCGCCCAGCATCATCCAGGAGCTCAACCTCTCCTCCTCGGGCATGCAGTGGGTCGTCAACGCCTATCTGCTCGCCCTCGCCGCGTTCTTCGCCCTCGGCGGCCGGCTGGCCGACCTCCTCGGCCACAAACGGGTCGTGGTGATCGGCACCGTCGTCTTCGTCGTCTCCTCCGCCCTCTGCGGCGCGGTGCCCGACGGGGACGGGGCGCTGGCCTGGCTGGTGGTCTTCCGGGCCACCCAGGGCATCGGTGCCGCGCTGATGTTCCCGGCCGCGCTCGCCGTGGTCGTGGCGGTGTTCCCGGTGGAGCGGCGGGGCCGCGCGCTGGCGCTGTTCTTCGGGCTCTCCGGCGCGCTCACCGCCGTCGGCCCGCTGCTCGGCGGCTGGCTGACCTCCTGGACCTGGCGGGCGATCTTCTGGGTCAACGTGCCGGTCGCGATCGTCGCCCTCGTCCTCACCTTCCTGGCCCGGATCCGCAACGAACCCCGCTCCGAACCCCTGGACTGGCCCGGAGCCGTCCTGGTGGTCGTCGGGATGGGGCTGAGCGTGCTGGGGCTCCAGCAGGCGTCCGCCTGGGGCTGGGGCAGCGCCGCCACCTGGCTGTGCATCGTGGGCGGCCTGGCCGTCCTGGCGCTGTTCGTCCGCTTCGAGCTGCGCACCCGGCACCCGCTGATCCAGCTGAAGGTCTTCGCCGACCGGGCCTTCGCCGCCGACGCCGCGGTGCTGTTCTTCGCCATGATGGCGTTCGTCCCGGTGTTCTTCTTCGCCTCCGTCTACGCACAGATCTCGCTCAGCGAGTCCCCGAACCAGGCCGCGCTCTACCTGCTGTACTTCTTCGTGGGCTTCGCGATCGCCTCCCAGTGGGGCGGCCGGATCCTCGACAAGCAGGGCGCGAAACCGGCCATGCGGCTGGGCACCGCCGTCGGTGCGGTCGGATTCGCCCTGTGGGCCCACAAGATGACCGACCTCTCGGTGCACGACCAGTGGCCCTATGTCGCCCTCGCGGGCGCCGGCATCGGATTCCTGCTCGCCCCGGCCTCCACCGACGCCGTCAACCGGGCCATCGACGCGTCGTACGGCGAGGTCACCGGCATCACCCAGACCGTGCGCAACTTCGCCGCCAGCGTGGGGCTCGCGATCTTCGGCACGGTGCTGACCCATGTGATGACCGACCGGGTGGTGGAGAGCTTCGAGGCCCGGGGCGTGCCGGAGAGCGAGTCCCGGGACATCGCCCGGAACATCGCGGAGTCCATCACCGGGAACGCCGACGACCGGCAGCCGACCGGAGACGGCCCCGTCGCGCGCTCCCTGCGCGAGGCCATGGGCACCGTCCGGATGGACTTCGCCGAGGCCAACCAGGTCGTCTTCGCCTGCATGGCGGGCGCCCTGGCCGTCGCCTTCGTCTGCTCGCTGCTGCACCCCGGCACCCGGGTCACGGGCGCCCCGGACGAGCGGGACCCCGGGCCGGGCCCCGGCGGACCGTCCGGCCCGCCCGGCGCCCCCGGCTGGGCGGAACCGGCGGGTCCCGGGGGCGCCGCCGGGTTCACCGGGCCGGCCGGCTCCCCGGGGGCCGCGCGCCCCACCGACCTCTGACCGCTCAGGGGCGCTTGCTCCCGCCGCGCGCCCCGGGCGGGCAGAGGGCAAGCACTCGCGCCGGGCGGGCAGAGGGCAAGCACCCCTCAGGGCGCGGTGACGAAGTCGATCAGCTCCTCGACCCGGCCCAGCAGCGCCGGCTCCAGGTCCTTGTAGCTGTTCACGGAGGCGAGGACGCGCTCCCGCCAGGCCGCCCCGGTGTTCTCCGGCCAGCCCAGCGCCCGGCACACCCCGGTCTTCCAGTCCTGCCCGCGCGGGACCGACGGCCAGCCGGGGATGCCCACCGATGCGGGCTTCACCGCCTCCCAGATGTCGATGTAGGGGTGTCCCACGACCAGGGTGTGCGCGTCGGTGACCTGTTCGGCGATCCGCGACTCCTTGGAGCCGGGCACCAGATGGTCGACGAGGACCCCGAGCCGGGCGTCCGGACCGGGGGAGAAGTCCCGGACCACCGCCGGAAGGTCGTCGACCCCCTCCAGATACTCCACGACCACGCCCTCGATCCGCAGGTCGTCGCCCCAGACCCGCTCCACGAGCTCCGCGTCGTGCCGCCCCTCGACATAGATGCGCCCGGCGCGTGCGACCCGGGCCCGCGCTCCGGGTACGGCGACCGAGCCGGAGGCGGTCCGGCCGGTGCGGGCGGGCGCCGTGTGCGACGGGCGCACCAGGGTGACGACGCGCCCCTCTTCCAGGAAGCCGCGCGGCACCATCGGGAAGACCCGGTGCTTGCCGAACCGGTCCTCCAGCGTGACCGTCGGTCCCTCCGCCGTCTTCTCACAGCGGATCACCGCGCCGCAGAAGCCGGTCGACACCTCCTCGACCACCAGACCGGGCTCGGCCGGCACCTCGGGGGCGGGCTGCTGCTTCTTCCACGGCGGGGTGAGGTCCGGCCCGTACTCTCTGCTGCGCATCGCCCGACAGTAGGAAGAAACGGCTGGTCGTGACTACGACACGCCGAAACGGGCCGCCAGCTGGTCCCGCTGCTCCCGGACGAAACGGGCATTCACCACCGCGCCGTGGCCGGGGACGTACAGCGCGTCCTCACCGCCCAGGTCCAGCAGCCGGTCCAGGGCCGCGGGCCACTGAGCCGGTACGGCGTCCGGCCCGGCCTGCGGTTCGCCCGACTCCTCCACCAGGTCGCCGCAGAACACCACGCTCGGGGCCCCGCCGGTGCCCGGCACCAGCACCGCCAGGTCGTGGGCCGTGTGGCCGGGGCCGGCGTTCACCAGCACCGCCTCCCGGCCGCCGCCGAGCCGAATCGTCATCTCACCGCTGATCAGGTGGTGCGGCGCCGTCAGCCGCTCCGCGGCCTCCGCGGCGGCGCCGGGCTCCACCCCCTGCCGCACCGCGTCGTCGCGCAGGGCCTCCCGCTCCCGGGGCGAGGACAGCAGCCGGTCCATGCCGACGGCGGCGTACACCTCCGCCCCGGGAAAGGCGTCCATCCCGAGCACATGGTCGAAGTGCGGGTGGGTGAGTGCGAGATGTGTCACCCTCCGGCCCGCCGACCCCGCCGCCTGGCGGGCCAGTTCCGCGCCTTCGAGCAGACTCGAACCGGCCTCCACCATCAGCACCGCGTCCGGGCCGTGCACCACCCCGGCGGTCATGTCCCAGACGGGCAGTCTGCGCCGTTCGACCCCCGGCGCGAGCAACTCCCAACGCGGCTCTTCCGCTGTGTGATCCATGCGACGAGGCTACGGCGGAGCGGTACCGTGGCCCGCCGTCCGGCCAACACCGGCGGTGACGGCCCTTGCCCTGTTCACACCACCCCGCCGTACACTGAGGCGGGGGAAGCTGGCACTCAGATGCAGCGAGTGCCAGGCAGAGGCCCACGGAACCACCACTGGAGGTGTGCGCATGCTCAGTGAACGCAGACTCGAAGTGCTGCGCGCCATCGTCCAGGACTACGTGGGCACCGAGGAGCCGGTCGGTTCCAAGGCGCTCACCGAGCGGCACGGCCTCGGCGTGTCCCCGGCCACCGTGCGCAACGACATGGCGGTGCTGGAGGACGAGGGCTACATCGCCCAGCCGCACACCAGCGCGGGCCGCATCCCGACCGACAAGGGCTACCGGCTCTTCGTGGACCGGCTGGCCGGCGTGAAGCCGCTGTCGTCGCCGGAGCGCCGGGCCATCCAGAACTTCCTGGACGGCGCGGTCGACCTGGACGACGTCGTGGGCCGCACGGTCCGGCTGCTCGCGCAGCTGACCCGGCAGGTCGCGGTGGTCCAGTACCCGTCGCTGACGCGGTCGACCGTCCGGCATGTGGAACTGCTCTCCCTCGCTCCGGCCCGGATCATGCTGGTGCTGATCACGGACACCGGACGGGTCGAGCAGCGCCTGGTGGACTGCCCCGCGCCGTTCGGCGAGACCTCCATGGCGGACCTCCGGGCCCGGCTCAACAGCCGCGTGGTGGGCCGCCGGTTCGCGGATGTGCCGCAGTTGGTGCAGGATCTTCCGGAGTCCTTCGAGACGGAGGACCGGGGCACGGTCTCCGCCGTCCTGGCGACTCTCCTGGAGACGCTGGTCGAGGAGACCGAGGAGCGGCTGATGATCGGCGGTACCGCCAATCTGACCCGCTTCGGACACGACTTCCCGCTGACCATCCGGCCGGTGCTGGAGGCTCTCGAGGAGCAGGTGGTGCTCCTCAAGCTGCTCGGCGAGGCCAAGGACTCCGGCATGACCGTACGAATCGGGCATGAGAATGCCCACGAGGGGCTGACGTCCACATCGGTCGTCGCGGTCGGCTACGGTTCGGGCGACGAGGCAGTCGCCAAACTCGGCGTGGTCGGACCGACCCGCATGGACTACCCCGGAACGATGGGAGCGGTACGCGCAGTGGCACGTTACGTCGGACAGATCCTGGCGGAGTCGTAAAAGTGGCCACGGACTACTACGCCGTACTGGGCGTGCGCCGCGACGCAGGGCAGGACGAGATCAAGAAGGCGTTCCGGCGCCTGGCTCGGGAACTGCACCCGGACGTCAATCCCGACCCGAAGACCCAGGAGCGGTTCAAGGAGATCAACGCCGCTTACGAGGTGCTCTCGGACCCGCAGAAGAAGCAGGTCTACGACCTCGGCGGGGACCCGCTCTCGCAGGCCGGCGGAGGCGGTGGCGCGGGCGGCTTCGGCGGCGCGGGCTTCGGCAACTTCTCCGACATCATGGACGCGTTCTTCGGCACCGCCTCGCAGCGCGGGCCGCGGTCCCGCACCCGGCGCGGCCAGGACGCGATGATCCGGCTCGACGTCGAGCTGGACGAGTCGGCCTTCGGCACCACCAAGGACATTCAGGTCGACACCGCGATCGTGTGCACCACGTGCACCGGCGAGGGCGCGGCGCCGGGCACCTCGGCGCAGACCTGTGACATGTGCCGCGGCCGCGGCGAGGTGTCGCAGGTGACGCGGTCCTTCCTGGGCCAGGTCATGACCTCGCGGCCGTGTCCGCAGTGTCAGGGCTTCGGCACCGTCGTGCCGACCCCCTGCCAGGAGTGCGCGGGCGACGGACGCATCCGCTCGCGGCGCAGCCTCACCGTCAAGATCCCGGCCGGTGTGGACAACGGCACCCGGATCCAGCTCGCGGGCGAGGGCGAGGTCGGCCCCGGCGGCGGGCCCGCCGGCGACCTCTACGTCGAGATCCACGAGCTGCCGCACCCGGTCTTCCAGCGGCGCGGCGACGACCTGCACTGCACCGTCACCATTCCGATGACGGCGGCGGCGCTGGGCACCAAGTGCCCGCTGGAGACGCTCGACGGGCTGGAGGAGGTCGACATCCGGCCCGGCACCCAGTCCGGCCAGTCGATCCCGCTGCACCAGCGCGGCATCACCCACCTGCGGGGCGGCGGGCGCGGCGATCTGATCGTGCACGTCGAGGTGCTGACGCCGTCCAAGCTCGACCCGCAGCAGGAGGACCTGCTGCGGCAGCTCGCCAAGCTGCGCGGCGAGGAGCGGCCCTCCGGCCACTTCCAGCCCGGACAGCAGGGGCTGTTCTCCCGGCTGAAGGACGCCTTCAACGGCCGCTGAGGCCACGCCGGCCCGGTGGTTCCGACCACCGGGCCCGGACGCCCCGGCCGCCTCGGCGGGCAACACCCGCGTCCCCGGCCGTCCTTCCGGCCGGCGGCGCGCGCCGGACACCGGCTCCGGGGTCCGTCCGTGCCGGGCCCGGCGGGCGTGACACCATGTGGGCATGCCCTCCGCGCTCACCGATCTCTCCCGGTACCCGATCGTGCAGGCCCCCATGGCCGGTGGCGCGTCCCGCCCCGAGCTCGCGGCCGCCGTGTCCGACGCGGGCGGCCTCGGCTTCCTGGCCGCCGGCTACAAGACGCCGGAGGCCATGTACGAGGAGATCAAGGCGCTGCGCGGCCTGACCGGCCGCCCCTTCGGCGTCAACCTGTTCATGCCGCAGCCCTCCGTCGCCGACGCGGCGGCCGTCGACGTCTACCGCGAACAGCTCGCGGGCGAGGCCACCTGGTACGAGACCCCGCTCGGCGACACGGACGGCACCACCGACGACGCCTACGAGGCCAAGGTCGCGATCCTCCTCGACAACCCGGTCCCGGTCGTCTCCTTCACCTTCGGCTGCCCCTCCCGGGCCGTGTTCGACGCCTTCGCCAAGGCCGGAACCCTCACCGTGGCGACCGTCACCAGCCCCGCCGAGGCCCAGGCCGCCCAGTGGTCGGGCGCGGACGCCGTCTGCGTCCAGGGCATCGAGGCCGGCGGGCACCAGGGCACCCACCACGACGACCCGTACACCGACGGCCCCGGGCACGGCGTCGGCCTGCTGACCCTCATCGCCCAGGTCCGCGAGGCCGTCCAGGTGCCGGTCATCGCCGCCGGCGGGCTGATGCGCGGAGCGCAGATCGCGGCCGTGCTGGCCGCCGGCGCCACCGCCGCCCAGCTCGGCACGGCGTTCCTGGTCTGCCCCGAGTCCGGCGCCAACGAGCTGCACAAGAGGGCCGTCACCGACCCGGTGTTCCCCGGCACCGCGCTCACCCGGGCCTTCTCCGGGCGCCCGGCCCGCGGCCTGGTCAACCGGTTCATCCGGGAGCACGGCCCGTACGCCCCCGCCGCGTACCCGCAGATCCACTACCTGACCGCGGGGCTGCGCAAGGCCGCCGCCGCGGCCGGTGACCCGCAGGGCATGGCGCTGTGGGCCGGGCAGGGCCACCGGCTGGCCCGGGAGCTGCCCGCCGCCGAGCTGGTCGAGCTCCTCGCCGCCGAACTCGACGCCGCACGGGCCTCGCTGAAGCCGGACTCCGCGTCGTGACCGCACCCGTCTTCGTCGTCGACCCCCTGCCCGGCACGGGCGAGTTCGTGCTCGACGGCCCCGAGGGGCGGCACGCCGTCTCCGTGCGCCGACTGCGGGCCGGCGAGGAGGTCGTGCTCACCGACGGGCGGGGCGGCTCGGCGCCGTGCGTGGTGCGGGCCGCCGAGGGCAAGGACCGGCTCGTCCTCACCGTCGGCGCGGCCGGGGCCGAGGAGGAGCCCGCTCCCCGGATCACCGTCGTCCAGGCCCTCCCCAAGGGCGACCGCGGCGAACTGGCCGTCGAGACCATGACCGAGACCGGCGTCGACGCGATCGTGCCCTGGCAGGCGTCCCGCTGCATCACCCAGTGGAAGGGCGACCGGGGCGCCAAGTCCCTTGCCAAATGGCGCAGTACGGCCCGGGAGGCGGGCAAGCAGTCCCGCCGGGTGCGGTTCCCCGAGGTCGCCGACGCCATGACCACCAAGCAGGTCGCGGCCCTCCTCGCGAGCGCCGACTTCGCCGCCGTGCTGCACGAGGACCGGGAGGCCGGGAGCGAGCCCCTGGCCACCGCCGCACTCCCCGACGACGGGCACATCGTGCTCATCGTCGGCCCCGAAGGGGGCGTCTCTCCCGAGGAGTTGGCGGTCTTCGCCGAGGCCGGGGCACAGCCCCACCGGCTGGGTCCGAGCGTGCTGCGCACCTCCACCGCGGGCACCGCCGCCACGGCGCTACTGCTGGGGCGTACCGGCCGCTGGTCCTGAACCGCCGACGGCGGCGGTGCCGCACCGGGCGGTGCGACGCCGGGCGGCGACCGGGCGGCGTTCGCCCTGCTCGCCGAGCGGCACCACCGTGAGCTGCACGCCCGGCCGTCGGTCCCGGCCCTCCGGACCGTACGGGCCGCGACGGCCGGCCTGCGCGCGAAACGACCGGGAAGTGCCGGTCCGTCACCCTTGCCCGGAAGCTCCGCGGCTGCCCGGCCCCTGGTGACGATCCGCGACGGATCGTTAGTGTGGCAGGCGTGACGCAGCCTTCGTACCTCCGGTTCCCCCACCTGCACGGCGAGTTGATCGCCTTCACCGCCGAGGACGACGTCTGGGCGGCGCCGCTCGACGGCGGCCGTGCCTGGCGGGTCAGCGCGGACAACATGCCCGTCTCGTCCCCGCGGATCTCCCCCGACGGGCAGCACATCGCCTGGACCTCGACCCGCGACGGCCTGCCCGAGGTGCACACCGCCCCGGTCGACGGCGGCGGTTCCACCCGGCTCACCTACTGGGGCAGCGGGCGGACCACCGTCCGCGGCTGGACCCCGGACGGCGACATCCTGGCCGTCACCACGCACGGACAGGCCTCCCTGCGCCGGTCCTGGGCCCGCGCGGTCCCCCTGGACGGCGGCCCCGCCCGCACCCTCCCGTACGGTCCGGTCGGCGACCTGGCCTACGGCCCGGACGGCGCCGTGCTGCTGCTCTCGGTCACCATGGGCCGCGAAGCCGCCGCCTGGAAGCGCTACCGGGGCGGCACCGCCGGGAAGCTCTGGCTCGACCCCACCGGGGAGGGGCAGTTCGAGCGGCTGCACGCCGGCCTCGACGGCAACATCGAGTGCCCCCTGTGGGTGGGGGACCGGATCGCCTTCCTCTCCGACCACGAGGGCGTCGGCGCGCTCTACTCCTCGCTGCCCGACGGCTCCGGGCTGCGCCGGCACACCCCCCTCGGCTCCGGCCCGGACGGCGCCGTGCCCGACGGCTTCTACGCCCGGCACGCCGCCACCGACGGCACCCGCGTGGTGTACAGCAGCGCCGGTGAACTCTGGCTGCTGGAAGACCTGGAGAGCGCCGAGCCGCGCCGCCTGGAGATCCGTCTCGGCGGGCAGCGCGCCGACCTCCAGCCGCACCCGGTCCGCGCCGCCGCCTACCTCGGGGACGCCTGCCCCGACCGCACCGGGCGCGGCAGCGCCGTCGAGGTCCGCGGCAGCATCCACTGGGTCACCCACCGCGAGGGACCGGCCCGGGCGCTGGCCGCCGAACCGGGCGTGCGGGCCCGGCTGCCCCGCACCTTCCAGGACCGCGGCTCCGCCCGCGGCGAGGAGCACGTCGTCTGGGTCACCGACGCCGAGGGCGAGGATGCGCTCGAATTCGCGCCCGCGGCCGGCTCCGCCCCCGGCGCCGCCCCGCGCCGGCTCGCCGCCGGACGCCTCGGCCGGGTCCTCGACCTCGCCGTCGCCCCCGACGGCAGCCGCGCCGCGGTCGCCTCCCACGACGGGCGCGTCCTGCTGGTCGAACGGGACTCCGGCGAGGTCCGCGAGGTCGCGAACAGCCCGCACGGGGACGCCGACGGGCTGGTCTTCTCGCCCGACTCCGGCTGGCTCGCCTGGTCCCACCCCGGCCCCGGCCCACTGCGCCAGCTGAAGATCGCCAACACCGCCGACCTGTCCGTCGCCGACGCCACCCCGCTGCGCTTCAACGACTACGCGCCCGCCTTCACCGCCGACGGCAAGCACCTCGCGTTCCTCTCCGAGCGGGCCTTCGACCCGGTCTACGACGCGCACGTCTTCGACCTCGCCTTCGTGGGCGCCTGCCGCCCCCACCTGCTCACCCTCGCGGCCGACACGCCCTCGCCGTTCGGACCCCAGCGGCACGGCCGGCCCGTCGAGGAGGAGAAGCCGGACGGCGACGGCGGCGACGACCCGGCGCGCCCCGCCACCCGCATAGACCTCGACGGCCTCGCCGACCGCGCCGTGCCCTTCCCGGTCGAGGGCGGCCGCTACTCCGGCCTGCGGGCGGCCGACGGCGGGGTGCTGTGGCTGCGGCACCCGCTGCGCGGCGTGCTCGGCGCGGCGCTCGCCACCCCCGAGGACGACGGGCCCACCAGCGCGCTGGAGCGCTACGACCTCGGACAGCTGCGGACCGAGGAACTCGCCCAGGACGTGGACGACTTCGCCGTCACCGGTGACGGCAAGCGGGTGCTCCTCGTCACCGGCGGCAAGCTGCGGCTCGTCCCCGCCGACAGCAAGTCGGACGAGGACGACGACCACGGCGGCAGCGTCACCGTCGACCTCTCCCGCATCCGGCACACCGTCGACCCCGCCGCCGAGTGGCGGCAGATGTACGACGAGGCCGGGCGGCTGATGCGGGACCACTTCTGGCACCCCGGCATGAGCGGCGTCGACTGGGACGCCGTCCTGGACCGCTACCGCCCGGTGCTCGCCCGGGTCGCCACCCACTCCGACCTGGTCGACCTGCTGTGGGAGGTGCAGGGCGAGCTGGGCACCTCGCACGCCTACGTCACCCCGCCCGGCGGCCACGGGCACCACGCGCACCGGCAGGGGCTCCTCGGCGCGGACCTCTCCCGGGACGCGGAAGGGGCCTGGCGGATCGACCGGATCCTGCCCTCCGAGACCTCCGATCCGGACGCCCGCTCCCCGCTCACCGCGCCCGGCGCGGCCGTCCGGGCCGGGGACGCGATCCTCGCCGTCGACGGCCACCCCGTGGACCCCCTCACCGGGCCCGGGCCGCTGCTCGTGGGGGCCGCCGGGAAGCCCGTCGAACTCACCGTCGCCCCGGCGGGCGGCGGCGACCCCCGGCACGCCGTCGTCGTGCCGGTCGCCGACGAGGAGCCGCTGCGGTACCACGCCTGGGTCGCCGACCGGCGCGCCTACGTCCACGAGCGGACCGGCGGGCGCCTGGGCTACCTCCATGTGCCCGACATGGTCGGCTCCGGCTGGGCCCAGCTCCACCGCGACCTGCGGGTCGAAGTCGCCCGCGAGGGGCTGGTCGTGGACGTCCGCGAGAACCGCGGCGGCCACACGTCCCAGCTGGTCGTGGAGAAGCTGGCCCGCCGGGTGGTCGGCTGGGACCTGCCGCGCGGCATGGCCCCGCTGACCTATCCGCAGGACGCGCCGCGCGGGCCGGTGGTCGCGGTGGCCAACGAGTTCTCCGGCTCGGACGGCGACATCGTCAACGCGGCGATCAAGGCCCTGGGGATCGGTCCGGTGGTCGGTACCCGCACCTGGGGCGGGGTGATCGGGATCGACAGCCGCTACAGCCTGGTCGACGGGACGTCCGTCACCCAGCCCAAGTACGCGTTCTGGCTGGAGGGGCTCGGCTGGGAGGTCGAGAACCACGGGGTGGATCCGGACGTCGAGGTCGTGCACGCGCCGCAGGATTCGGTGGCGGGGCGGGATCCGCAGCTGGACGAGGCGATTCGGATGGCGCTGGCGGGGTTGGAGGAGAGGCCGGCGAAGGTGCCGCCGGCTTTGCCGTAGCCGCGGTGCGGCGCGCGCTTGGGGGTCTTGCGGTTCGTTTCGGCGGGCGTCGTTGTGTGGGTGCGGGTGGTCTGGGGTTTCGGGGGTGGGGGCTCCGGGGTGGGGGGTTCCGGAACGTATATTTACGGCCCTGGGGGCCACAAATACAC